>JBBDLY010000376.1:0-17987 GCA_040878585.1 Pirellulales bacterium | reverse complement strand
GGGCCCGGCGTTTTTTTATGGGCGGATCAGCCCCGGCTGAATGTCCAGTTCCAGCGATTCGACCAGCCCCGCCTTTAGCCGCTCCACGGCAATCGCCCCCATCACGGCGTTGTCGGTGCAAAGGCTCAGCGGGGCGATATGCAATTGAAAGCCGTGCTCGTTGGCGGCCGCCTGCAGCGCTTCGCGCAGGGCGCGATTGGCCGCCACGCCGCCGCCGACGCAAAGCGTGGACATGCCGGTGGTCGACAGCGCCAGCAGCGCTTTACCGACCAGGCAGTCGACCACCGCGGCCTGGAAGCTGGCGGCCACATGGGCCACCGTCGACTGGTCGAGATCGAGCCGCGCGAAGTCGACCGCTCCGGTCGGCGCGATCGCGTAGCGGACCGCCGTCTTCAACCCGCTGAATGAAAACTCCAGCCGGGTGCGGTCGTTCAGCAGCGCGCGGGGAAAGGCGTACGCCCGCGGATCGCCCCCTTCCGCCGCCTTCTGAATGGAGGGGCCGCCGGGATAGGGGAGCGACAGCATGCTGGCGACCTTGTCGAACGCCTCGCCGGCGGCGTCGTCGATGGTGCCGCCCAGCAGCGTGAAGTCGATCGGTCCGTCGCAGCGGTAGAGGCTGCTATGTCCGCCGCTGGCGATCAATCCAACGCAGGGAAACACCTCCTCGCCGGCGGCCATGCGGCAGGCGTAGATATGGGCCTGTAAGTGGTTGACGGCCACCAGCGGCAGGCCGGTCGCCGCGGAGATCGTCTTGGCCGCGACTAAACCCACCAACAGGCTGCCGGCCAGGCCGGGCGTGTTGGCGACCGCCACCGCGTCGAGCTCGTCGAAGCCTAGGCCGGCCTCTCGCATGACCGTATCGATGATCGGCAGAATCCGCTCCACGTGCGCCCGCGAGGCCATCTCGGGCACCACGCCGCCAAAGCGGCGATGCAACTGCTCCTGGGTGGCCACCGCCGAGGCGAGCACTTCGAGCCGGTCGGTGACGACCGCCGCGGCCGTCTCATCGCAGGTGGTTTCGAGGGTGAGGATTCTCAAGAGTTATTCCGCCCGAGCCAGTTCGCCACCGAGATAGGCGACCGCCTTTTGGAGTTGCCGGTCGACGAATTCCTCTCGTGGCACTTCCACGACCGGCATGGCGTCGTCGACGGGTTGCGTATCCTGCTCGATTGCGGCTTCCTCGTGATCGGCGTCGCCGTCGCGCTGGCGCGGCGCAACGACGTCGCGCAGGCGACGTTGGCGGAGCAACTGTCCCAGTTCGGCGGTCGAGAGCGTGATGCGATATCCGGCGTCGGGCGCCACGCCCCACTGCTCGTTTTCATTGGCCGCGCCGAAACGATGGATGTTGTCCCCGTTCGGACGCCGGTAGCTGGCGGTGGTAAGCTTGAGAATGCTCTTGCCCCCTTCCAGTTCGATGACGTTCTGCACACTCCCCTTGCCCCAGGTCCGCTCGCCGACGATCAGCGCCCGGTCGTTGTCCTGCAGGCTGGCCGCCACGATTTCGCTGGCGCTGGCGCTGTAGCGATTGACCAGCACAACCAGCGGCAGCTTCGGAAAGGTCCCCTCGGCAGTCGCTTCCCAACTGCGCCGCGGCGCATTACGGCCGGCGGTGCTGACGATGTTTCCCGTGTCGAGGAACATGTCGGAGACTTCGATGGCCGAGGTCAACAAGCCGCCTGGGTTGAACCGCAGATCGAGAATCAAGCCCCGCGCCTGCCGCTTGACGAGCTGATCGAGGGCGGCGCGGAGATCGGCCGCGGTCTCGCGCCCAAAAGCGGTCACACGGATGTAGCCGATTTTCTGCTGCTCGTCGTACATGAAATCCCACGAATCGTCCGCGCCGCGGCGATCACCGAGGACCGTGTCGACGCGGACAATCTCGCGATCGACGACGTACGATTCCAAGGCCTCCTTGTCCGCATGCTTGACGGTCAGCGTGACCTGGCTGCCGACCTCCCCCTTGAGCTTCTTGACCGCCGCGTCCATGGTAATGCCGTCGGTCGATTCCCCATCGATCTGCGTGATACGGTCGCCGGCGATGATGCCGGCCTTGTAGGCGGGACTGCCGACCAACGGGCTGAGCACCTTGAGCTGGCCCTCTTCGATCGCCACCTGCAGGCCGATGCCGCCGAAGCTGCTTTCGACGCCGGCGCGAAACTCCGCCAGTTCCTCCGGGGGCACGTAGCTGGAATAGGGGTCGAGCTTGCCCAGCATTCCTTCGATGGCCGCCTCAACCAATTCGCGGCGGTCGACTGGCTTGACGTAGTTCCGCTCAATCTGGTCCATCGAGTCGACGAACAACTCGAACAGTTCGTAGTAATCTTCCTGCGACCCGACCGGCGCAGCGCTAGGCGGCGCAGCGTTAGGCGACACAGCGTTAGGCGACACAGCGTTAGGCGACACAGTGTCGGCCGGCGGGTCGGGATTGGCCCGTGCTACGGCGGCCGGCGACAACAGGCAAAGTATCAGCCACGTCCAGGCGGTGAAGCGGCGCAGCGATGTCATGTCGTAAGCTCCGAAGGAAAAACCCATTATCAATTCCAATTCGATGTTGCGAACAACTTGACAACTTCAATGATGGCGACGCAAGCTGTCAGCGATCAGCCGTCAGCAACCAGGGGCCGCGTTTTTCCTTGCTCATAGCTGATAGCTGATCGCTGGCGATGTGCGATGTGCGATCAATCAGCGATGTCCTTCGTCGAAAATTGGAACTACTGATTATAGATTTGCCCCGCCCGGCGAACAACATTAGCCCGAGCTAAACTGCACGTGCTGCGCCCAAGCTGGCGGAACGTTCGTCCACACGCCGTCGCGGCGGACGCGATGGTCGCGGAGCAACTCTGATATCATGCGGTCGATCTCGCGAATCCGGACGCGCTCGTCGGCGCCGGAAATCCGAGAGCGGATCGGCCGCACCGCCATGTACTCGAAGAACGACAGCGTTCCGCCAGGTGCCAGCAATTGCCGATAGATCGCCAGGATCGACTTCACGTCGGCGGCGGCGAAGTTGTTCAGCGGCAGGCCCGAGACGATCAAGTCGTAAGGCGCCTCCGGCGACAACGCTTCCAGCCGGTCATGGACGATCGTAACGCGCCGCCGGGCGGGCCGAAACCGCGGATCACTTTCGAACCGCTGGCGGAGCCGTTCCACAAACCGCTCGTTCAATTCCACCAACGTGACGTGGTCGTGCGGGGCCAAACGCTCGACGAGATAACGGGTCACCGCTCCAGTCCCCGGTCCGACCTCCAAAATGCTCCGCGGGCGGCCGTCGGCGGGATGACGCGCCACGTGGCGCGTCAGGGCCTTGGCCAGCGCCGGACTGCTCGGCAGGATGGCCCCGGTGGTATGGAAGGTGCGAAGGAACTCTTGGGCGAAGAGTCGGTAGTCGGTGAATGTTTGACGCATGCGTCTGTTGTACGCGGCCGGGCGACGCAGGACAAGCGCGGCCGAGGCTGCTACACGTCGTACCACAAGCCGATGCCGATTTGATGTTCGTAGTCGTCGAAGAACTCGAACTGGGGGCTTTTGCCGTTGTAGTAGAACAGACCGAAGCGAGTGGTCGCGCCGTACGGATCCCGGCGCCATTGACGGCCGATCTCGAAGACCAGGTTGCCGCCGAAGTCGACTTCCTCGCGCAGATGCGCGTTGAACGCCACGAACGGCACACCCCAGAAGTCGGTCCGGCAGGCGGGGCTGTACTCGATGCCGAACTGAAACTCCCACGGCTTGGCCCCGTCGTCGTAGGCAAAGGCGTAGCCCGCCTCGAAGTAAATCCGCCAGTCCGGCGTGACATACAGCGCATGGCCCCATACGATCACGTCGCGGGAGAAATTGATGCGGGCCGCCCCGGTCCGCACCATGTACTCGTCCCCCAAATGGGAACTGAGATGATAGTACGAGAGCTTCATGCGATAGGGACCGTCGGCGTAGGTCAGCGGCACGCCAACACGGAAGTCGGTGGCGACGACGTCCAATTCGTTTTCGAAATCCTGCCGCAGCAGGGCCGCCCCCTCGACGTCGAGTTGCCAGCCGTGCGGATCGCTCATGTCGGTGTTGCCGAAGCGGATCAGTCCTACGCGGCTGCCCAAGGTGCTGTCGAACTGCATGCCGAGGTTCTTCTCATGAACCACTTGGGCGCCGAGTCGCGGTTCCTTGACCCCGGCCAGATACGATCGGTAGAACAGCCCGTCCGGCATCAGTTGACAGCTCCAAGGCGCTTCTTGCATTGCGCGAGCGTGGTCATAGTCGGGCGGAGCGTCGACAGACTCGGGCCACGGTTGCTCGGCGGAAGCGGGCCGGACTTGCGCCGACTCACCGCCAGCGTAACTGGCCGAGTGGAACAACGGCGACAGTGGATCGCCCGCACGAGGTCTAGCCGCCAGGTCGACGACCGCCGGCATGCCCCCGGTCGGTGCCGGCGCGAAAGCAGTGGCGGCGGCAGAATCGACCCAGTTTGATTGGTACGGGGAATGCTCTGGGCCGCTGGGATTTGGCGGATCGACCGCGCGGCTGGGATCCTCGTCGAAGTAAACCACTTGGGCTTTCACGGTTGCGCCAGAACCACCGCAGGCAGCCAAAATCATCAGCGCGCTAACGATCGTGCTAACATGCCGGAGCAGCTTATTCGGGAGATACCGGCGCCGTTTCATGTATGCTATACCAGAGAGCGAAGATGCGAAGCATGCAGTGGGGGCAATCTCATCGGGCCGTGGCGATGGTTAGCCTGGGGTTTGCACGCAGTATAGCTGTTCTCGGCAAGAACAGGTCGCCAAGTGTAGCGAATCGCAAATATCGCTGCCAGACGAGTTGCCAGCCTCCAAAGTGCTTGCACGAGGTGACTTGCGCAGTATGCACAGGCTGGGAAAGTCGGGTATGGTTTTGATGGGAAAACAACGAACGAGGAGAGGCCGTGCCTGATACATCTGACCGCGAAAACATACTAGCCCCGCTGGGGCGCGTGCCGAGCGGAATTTATATTCTCACGATTCGCGAAGAGACTACCGGCAACCAAACCGGCATGCTCTGCAGTTGGGTGATGCAGTCGGGCTTTGAGCCGCCGATGGTCAGCGTGGCGGTCAAACACCAACGCTACGTTCTCGATTGGCTCGCTGCCGGCGCGCCGTTCGCAATCAACATCGTCGCTGAACGAGGCAAGTGGCTGTTGAGCCATTTTGGCAAGGGGTTCGAACCGGACGACGACGCGTTTGGGGAATTGGCAATCGAGCAGGGGCCGGGCGGATTAACGCTGCTGGTCGAGGACATTGTCGGCCATCTGATTTGCGAACCCGTGTCGCACGCCGACTCGGGCGATCACCGAGTTTACCTGGCCCGAGTTGTGGACGGCGCCTTGCGCGACGATGAACCGCCGATGGTTCACATCCGCAACAGCGGCAAGTATTATTGAGTCGCACATGCTACTGGCGAGATGCGGTCAGCGACGCATTGGCGGGCTTACCCGGTGCCATGGCGGCAGCAAGGCAAGCAGGAGGCTGACGAACACGATTAGCAGTCCGAACACGCTCGGCCACAGCAACAGCCAGTACAGCAGTCCGATCACGACGCCCCAGGCGTGGGCCCAGCGTTGAACCGCGTCGCCGAGATCGAGTTGCTTGCGAAACCAGACGAGTGCCAGCCCGCCAGCTAGCAGCGCGCACGCCAGCAGTGTTTTGGGGGGAATCGGCGTCCGGGCGACTGCCGGTCGCCGGCCGAGCAACGTCGTCACATCACCGTGGAACATGGCCCGTGCTTCAAAGCCGCTGTGATCGAGCATCGGCAAGGGATGGTACCGCGAGGTTGGCGTTGCTGCGGAAGTAAAATCGCCCGTCACGCCGTCGGCCTCCAGTTCGGCGCGAAACGCATCGCGCTGCCGCCGCAGCGAGGCGATTGCCTCGGCCAGCGACGCGCGGTCGCGGCGCGGTTTGGATTCCATTTCCAATAGCCATTCGGCACGGTTGATCTCTTGTTCCAGCCAGCCGTTCCAACTGCCCAACCACGCCATCAACGCCGGCGATGATTCATCGGCGGCGCGGTTCGAAAGCAGCAACCCCAAACTGCGCAGCCGCTCGGCTTGCAGGTCGAAAGCCGACGGCTGACTCGTCGGTTCCGTCGGCGCCTTCGATTCAAATCGTTGCAGCGCCGCCATGCCGCGTACCGCCCACAGCGTGCGCTCCACGTCGATCGGCCGGTCCTCGGTCCAGAGCGACGGAACGGACAGGGTGGAGCGGTCGTCACCGTCGACGTCCGTCACAAACGCGATGGCAATTCGTTGCGTCAGTTCATCGGAGTTCAAGTTCAATTCGAGCATCCCTTCATCCAGTGACCGCAGCGAGGCGGGCCGTCCGTCAATGGTGAGATCCAGCAGCGAAACCTGGCTTGGCACGTGGATCCGACAAGCGGTCAGCCCCGCCGGATCGAGGTCGAAGGTCGCAAGTCCGGTCGCCGGCTGCGAATCGGTTGGGACGACGAGCTCGACGTCCATTAGCCAAATTTGCGCAACGCCCGCGGCTCGCTCGAGTCGCTTAAGTGAGGCGTCGAACGACTCCGCCGCAACGCGGTAATGCCAGAAGCTGTCGTCCGACAGCGGCGCGTCGATCGGCCGTCGAGGAAGCGTCTCGCGACGCACCCCCTCCACTTCCCACGTCACCGGCTGCAAGTCGACATATTTGGGAAGCAGCAGATAGCGGGCGTTCGAGTCGGCATCGAGCAGCATCACATTCGGAGCGTGGACTCGATCGCGGCTCGAAGCCCGCATCCGCAGCACCAGGCGCAAATCAACTTCTCCTGTTAGCGGTTGTTGCGGTGTGAGAAGCACCAGTTGGTCTCCGCCGTGGGGCGCGTCGACAACTTGCTGCTGCATCGCCGGCGACACTTCGATCTCCTCGGTCCAGGCGGCCGGCAGGCGCAGCCGCAAGCCATCCCTGAAACCGTCTTCGATCCGCAAATCAAACCCGATCTCCGCCCGCCAGCGATTCGATACGCGGTCCAGGACCGTGGTCTGCTCGGCGACGACGCGCGGCTGGTTGGGCGTCACGACGACCGTACCGGGCGGTGGTGGCGGAGTCGAGGGAAGCTGCGGTTCGGCCCTCGGCACAAGGGTGGCGACCAGCACGCCAAAATCGCGTTTCGGATTGGCGGAGGCGTCGAGCCGCGTGCGGAAACGCTCGCCCGGTTCGACCCGCAACGCCACCTCGGAGGTGCGATACAGCAGGATCGCGCCCGGCGTCGACTGGGCGCCCGACAGCGAAATAAGCGGAATTTCTCCCTTCGCCTTGTTCTCCGGCAGCGTGCCGGAAAGCGCCACGTTTTGACTTCCGGTGACCGCTTCCTTGAGAAACAGCGTCAGCACGCCGTCGGCGGTCACCGCCCAGCGATCGACCAACTCGCGATCGTCCTGCTTCACGGATGCCTGGTGTACCTGCAGCGCGGTAGGGACGCGCCATTGATACTGGAACAGATAGCCGCCCTGAGAAACCAGTTCGGCTTCGTAATGGACGTTGGTTTCGCCGAGTCCGTACTGAATGTGCAGCCGCCCATCGCCAACAATCCTCGCAGCGCGCGGCCGGGTCATCAGCGACCAGTTCTCCGCTCCCAACGGCAGTTGGTAGGCCGTGCGAGGTGGGCTTTCCACATCGACGCCCCAGTCGGGCGCCAAACTGCTCGGGGTGATCGGACGCACCGCCTCGGAAATCTCGGTCTCAAAGGCCAGATTTTCCTCGACGTACACGGCCAGGAAGCGGTCGAGCAACCGCACCTCCAGGGGCTGTAGCTTAGGCAGTTGGATACGTCCAATGCCACTGGCGTCGGTAAGTAAAAACCGCAGGCGCAGCGTCTGATCGGTCGTGAGTGGTTCTTCGAACTCCAGGTCGATCACGCCTGGTTCATCGTGGGCGGATTGGCGGATGCGCGGCGACTCTGCTTCGTCTGGCAGCAGCCGCAGTCGCGGATCGACGGAGAATCGCATCCGATCCAGCGCCCGGTCGCCGAGTTGCAAACGCAACTGCGACTCAACCACGACGGAGCCGGCGCGGACATGCAACGACAGCAGTTGCGAGCCGTTCGTCTGGATCGTTTCGCCACCGCGTGCAGCGGACGGCCGCCAGGAAACCGCCAACCGGTCGGTCGATCCCAGCTCGGCGGTCAGTCGGCCGCTCGTTTCCGTTCGGCGGCTCGCTCCCAGGGCCGAGTCGACGTGGACCGGCGGCGCGTCGGCCGGCAGCGAGAGGCTTAATGCGGCATCCGGAATGCGCGGGATCGACAACGTGGCCACTTGTCGATCGGCCTGCTCGGACACCGGCGGCAATCCACGAATTGAAAGCAGGTGATTGCCCGCCTCCGGCAGCGTCAATCGCATCCGCCCGGCGTCGTCGCTCGTCGGCTCGACCGCTTCTCCGTTTAGCTCGACTTCCCATTCCGCCGATTGAAAGGCCGCCGGCGTCAAGGGCAGGTCGATCGTTTCGCGGCCTGCGGTGCGAATCTCCCATTGGATCGAAAATTCGTCGAACTGCAGATTCCGCCTCGCGGCGTCCCATGCCAGCTTGCCTTCGTAGCGGGCAGACCGGAAGATCGCCGGCACGTGCGCAGCGGCCGCCTGCGGCTTGCGGAACAACTCGCGGAACATCGCCTGCGGTATGAAGTACTTGTCGCCGGCGGGCCGACCCTCCTCGTCGGTTGGAATGAATACGCGATATACGGGACGTTCGCCGGCCGCCGCCTGCGCCACCGCTGGGTCGCCGGCGTTGACGTCGACCGGCGCCAGCGCAAGGGCCAGCCAAGCCGCCGTTCCCACGACCGAAGCCCGCTGGGTGGACCCGTCGAGTACGCTCGTTTTGTCGCTCGTGGCGGGTGCGAATCGCCACGGCCGCCTCGTGACCCACCGCGCCAGCAATCCCACCAACGTCCCCAAGAACAGGGCCGTCGCGAAGCGGCTGACCGGTTCGGGTAGTAGCAGTGCGGCGGCCGCCGAGATCGCCAACAGAGCGATCCAGCCGACCCACCGCGCCGGCAGCAACCAATATGTCAACACGGCCACGAACAGCCACAGCACCCAGGCGGCCATCTTCAAGTAGTCGACACGCACGACCTGGATGGCAGTTGGACTGGTCGGGGAAATTGGAACAACCGTGACGTTCCACCCCCTGGTCTGCACGTAGGTAAATAGCTCCTGTGGCTCGTTGCGGGCCTCCGTCGCCGCGGGCTGCGCGGCGGCCGTGGAGGAGAGCTTGGCAAATGCCGCGGCCGACAGATACCACGCGTGGCCATCCGCTGGCTGGTCGACAAACTGCGGCGCGCCGCTGGACAGCCAGGCCACTTTGCCCTCGGACAACTCGACCAATTCGGGTTTCCATTCGGCATAGCGGGCGGCGGTGGTCAACAGCAAGCCTTCCGGAAGGACGATCAACGCTAGCCCGTTTCGCTCCAACAGCGCCAGCGCACGCCGGGGTGATCCGCCCTCGGTCGGCACCGACAGTCTCGTTCGCGGTCCCAGTCCGTCACGATCGAGCGCCGGCAGGTCCACGCGAAGGGGCACCGCGTCCGTCTCGGACGACGGCATCGCCGTCAGCAGCGCCGCAAGCTGAACCGATTCCTGATCGCCCAATTGCGACTGCAAGGTCGTCAGCCACGCCAGGGCCTGTTCGCTGGCGCGCGTCAAGCTCGTATCGGGTGCTGCGAAGTCGCGCCAATCGCGGCGACTGAGCGGGTTGAATATCTCGGCACTCGGCGCGCGTCCGGCCGGTCCAAACAACCGCTTGCGCCACCCCGCCGTCTCGGCAAGGCCCACACTCTCGCTGCGCTGCGGTTCGTAGGCCAACGGCGTCCAAACCCTCCAGGCGGCGTCGAGGACCGGCACGTCCAACTCTAGGCGGGGACGGGGGAGCGACTGCGAAAGCCCCAGCGACTCGCCCGACGTACGAAAATCCACGGCCACATCGACCAAGCCGGCAGCGGCGGCGAGATCGATTTTCCAAGTGTTGACGCCCTCAGTAGGCTCGAGGGCAAGTGGCCGACCGTTGGCGGTCGCGGAAAACAGCCGCGCCTGCGGAGACAGCGAAAGTGTGAGCTGTCGCCGCGCTCCCCGTTGCACTCGCAGCCGCAGGCGATGCGTTGCCTCGCCGCCGGTGGAATAGCGGCTGTCGAGCAGCATCCGCCAAACGAAACTCTCCGCCAGCAGGCGCTCGCCCCGCGAGACAGTAACGCGGGCGCGTGGATTGTTTAAGTCGCTTTCGGGTTCATATCGAAAGCGGGCCAGCGACGGTTCGCTGTTCGGCGCGGCAACCTGTCTCAGCGGTAAGGGGCGCAATCGCTGGTTCGTGATCGTCGGTAGACGACTGGCGTTGCTCGCGATGACCAGCGTACCGGACTGCTCGGTCGCGCCGTGGACGGCCGCCAGCGTGGCCGGCAGGCGGTCCGGCAGTGTTCCGCGAGTCGTGCCGCGGATATGAAACGCCGACTGCCGCGGACGATCGAGTTCGATACGCCAAGTCTCGCCATCCGCTTCGCGGCCGAGCGCCGCTCGTTCGGTCTCGCTTAATTTCCGGCAAGCCAGCGGCCGCGGGCCGTCAGCCTGCTCCTCGAACCATTGGATCGGGGCGTCACGGGCCGTGGAGAGATGCACCAGCAGCCGATCGACGTCCGATGCGACCGGCTCGCATTCGATGTCGAATTGTTCCCGCATCGTCTCGTTTTCAACCAACAGGGTAACGTGTAGATCGGCTCGAAAACGCGGTTCGCGCTCCGAGACTTGCAGTTCGGCGTCGGCGCCGTCGCTCGCGTCGAGTTGCAGCAAGGTTCCGCCGGTCCCCGGCAGGCGGGAAGCCTCCGCTTCGGTCAGCGAATCGCCGGTTCGCTGTTCCGAACCGGACACGTCCTGAAGGGCGACTTCCAGTTTCGGATCGGCATGAATACGAACGATCGTTTCGACCGCGCAAGATGGAGCGAACGATGCGAATCGCAAATCGTCGAGTCGAATTGAGGAATGTACGGGTGATCGCCGCCACCGGCCGGAAAGCATCAGCCGATGACCCCGCTCCGCGCTCAGTGCGCGTTCCAACCGCACGACGAGGCGACTGCCGCCGCCTGCCGCCGCCTCCTGCGACCAGTTGGCGATCGCCCCAGGCGGTTCCGACTCGACCGTTTCCACTAACCAGTCCTCACCGACCGCCGCCTCGAGCTGAAAGACTTCTCCGGCGGTCAGCGAGCAGTCGGCGATCATGGATGCGGTGACATCGCGGCGCCCAAGCGTGTAACTGACGCCCGCGGCGATCGCCGGCAAACTCGCGACGCGCCCCACCACGGCCTCTACGCGCGGCCGCGGAGCGAAGGCTTGCAATGTAATCACTTCGCCCGCCGTCATGCCGGGATACGATTCTCGGGAGGTTTGCATGCATCCTTCCAAGTCCAATCGTTGCAGCAACAACGGCCGGGGAATCAACAGCGTGATCGAACTCTGCCGCCATCGTGACTCGGGGAGTTCCACCGACGGCAGCGCCGCGGCTTCGTCCAGCGGAAGCGGGGCCAAAAAGCGAATTTGGACTTGTTCGCGGACGTCGCGCCGGCCATCGGCCAGCTCGATCCGCAGCTTCGCCTTGCCTGGGCGATCCGAGGGGTGCAGCGACCAGCCAACCTCGCTTTGCCGCACCCTGGCCCAGAGCGGCTGCAGCGAATTGTCGATCTCGCACTCCAACCAGCCGTCGCCGCCCGCGGCACCGCGGATCGATAGCTCGACGTTGACCTGAAGTCCACGGGGCGAGAAGTCGTAAGTTGTACTTTGCTGGAAATCGGGGGCGGCGTCTGTCGACGTCGCGGAGTTTGCGCGACGAATCGCCAGCTCCAGCCGTGTTTGACCACCGCAGAGAATCCGCCAGACTCGGCGGCCCGCCAACTCGGCGGCGGTCGGCACGAGTTCCACCAACGTTCCGGCTGCGTGCGGTGCGACTTCGATCGGCAGATCCAACAGCAACTGCTGATCGTGAGCAGCGGGCAACTGCAGCGAAAAGCGGATTTCGCCATCGTCGCGCAATTCGCCGGTGCGCGACCATTCGCCCGCGATCTCCTCGTCACGATCGACGACGATCGTCACTTCGCCGGCGGAATCGGCGCCCCAAGTCGGTGCGGCGGATGGCGATTGCGGGGCGGAGGAGCGGCTTTGCCACTGAAGTCTTCGCAGGGCCATATTCGTCGAGCCGAGCGACAGAGCCACGGTACGCTCCTCTGGCCGCTGGACCTTCCATTCCGTTGTTCCGGAAAGCGTCTGCTGTTCGAGGCGGCCCCGCCAAATCGCCCGGGAAACGCCGCCGGCGGCGGCAGGTTGCTGCCTGCGGCGGTCGGTGAGCGTTTGCAAACGCTGTTCAAAATCCTTGCCCAGGACCGGGACGTAGAAATCACCGCCGGTCGGCCACTCATCGATCGCGTCGAGCGGCGCGTGGATGCGGCGGAATTCTAGCGAGCGCTCGGCCCCGGCCGCCTCGGCGCGTTCCCCCTCAGCATCTGCCGCCGCGAATTCCAGCGGCCAACATGCAAACAGCGCCAGCGTGATCAGGATGGACAGTCCAGATGTTCTCATGCATTCGATTCCGTGGCCGAACGCGGCAAGACGAAGCTGGTCCGCACCGAAGAGTCGTAGCTTCGTGGCAGGGACGGATCGTGATAATATTCGGCGGTCGTTTGCTTGCCGCTGCTCGACGAGGAGTCGGCGGCGAAAGTCGCGCCGACGTCCGGGGCGGCATAGCGCCGAAGGAACATCGCCAGCAGCAGCAAGGCAAGACCCACGGCGCCCACCTGCACGGCCACCAACACCGGTTCGGGATACAAGAACCCGACAGCCAACAAGCCGAGCAAGGTGGCGAGAATGACCAGTGGGTGCCGCAGCATTGGCATCCAGGCGAGCAACATGCCGACCAACAGCACGCCGCCGCCAGCCACCGCCACGATCCACGACCGATCGACCGTGTTCAATCGCGGCGCGGCGCCCCCGGCGAATCGGGCAAACAGGTACTGGTTGCTGTTGTCCGGAATCGGCGCGCCTGGGGCGACCCCAACCCAGTCGGCTAGGTCGTCTTGTCGCAACAGCGGCTGCCGACCAAAGCCCAGCAGCCGCCAACCCCAGCGATAGATGGGAGTGCAATCTTGCGAAGCCGTCAGCAAATGCGTGTTGCGCGGCAAAACCACCTGCCAATATTGCTGATCGATCCAGCTCCCTTCAGGCAAGCGCGGCAGTTCGATCTCCTCGGCGAAGCGGGCGCCTTGACCGTTCCATTGGTACAGTAGTTCCAGCGTATGTACCGATTCATCGGTGTTAGTCAGGTCGATTCTCAGCGCGCCGTTGTTGTCGGCGACCGAGGGAACCGTGGCCCCGTCGAGTACAACTTGCACTTGATGCGGTTCAATTCCCCCCGGCAGGCCGACATTGAACGATTCCAACGAAGTTCGAAATCGATAGACGGCACGATCGTGCCGAGCACGGTCGGAGAACCAGGTGCGGACCCAGGCGCGGTCGACGGAGAGCCCGCGGCGCGAACGCTCCGGAAGTCGTCGCACAATCAGCGTGAGGGACTCAGCGGCCTTGGCGGTGGAAAAATGTCTCGCGGCGCCGGCGGACGTTTCTGAAGGCGCCTGAGTCCAATTCCCTTCGGCTACGTCGGCGGTCAGTTCCGGCTGGACCGTCAATTCCAGATCGGTCGACGCGACGTTCCCGGTCAGCACGGTCGCCAACGGAAGATTGATCTCGGTCGCCGTCTCCGACAGCGAAGCCTCCAGCGGCAGTTCGGCGTCGAACCGAATAGAAAACTTGCCAAGCCGCGGTTTATCCAGCGGCACTGAAATGGTCTCGCGAAAACCGCCGTTGCCGGTCAACACCTTCCCCGCGTCGACCGGTTGCTCGTCCACCAGCAACTTGAGCGAGGCGGCGCCTCTCAGCGAAGGTGGAACTTTCAGAGTGATCGACTGCAGCGGAACGTGCAGCACGTTGTAGTCCCACCGCTGACTCAACCCGATGCCGGAGTCGCCCAGGACCACTTGGGTAGCAGAATCGACCGCGAGTTGTCGTTCGAGCACTTCGAAATCGGCCTCGAAGCGGGCCGTCGGGTTGTCGGCGCGGTACAGCAGCGTCTGTTGCTGGCTGGTCGGCAGCGCAAACCGGGGGGCCAATTGCGTGCTGGCCAATTCGATCGCCGCGTCGGCGTCGGCGCCTAGCGCGACGTTGTCGGCCGGAATCACCGCCAGCAGCGCCGCCGAGTGCGAAGTGGCCTCCGGCCGCGGCAGCGAGACGGCCACCCGATCGACGTCCGCCGCCAACGACCGGGTCGCCGAGAGTCGAATCTCGAAGTCGCCCCGCATCGGTTGCTTGAGCGGAATCCGCAAAAGCCCCCCTTCATCGACCACCAGGGCGTCCAAGTTCACCAGGCTGGCAGGATCGACGCGAATTGAATCGGCTTCCCAATCGGCCATGTCGAACACCAGGTCATACACCTTGGCGCCGGCCACCCGATATTGGATGCGGCTGTCCAGCCGCATTTCCTCGGCGGCGACGTAGACCGCGTATTCCGGTTCGACGGCGATTCGCGTCGGCGGTGAAATTACCTTGGCCGGCAAGGAAAACGGTTGACCGAAATATTCGAAACCCGCCAGCACGTCCATCGACGGCAACGATCCGGGCCATGTCTCGACGCGGCGGGCATTGGTCGATTCGCCCCACAAAACTTGCCAGTCTCCCTCCAACTGCACGGCGACATGGCCGAACTGGCGCACGGCTTCGAGCACGTCGAACCCGGCCAACTCGATCTCTTCCGGGTCGCCGGCGATACTTTGCGCGCGCTCGGTCACCAAGCGAACGTCGAGCGGTCCAGTCTGCGGTTGCGACAGCTTGACCTCGTACAGTCGACCTTGCGATTCGGCGCCGTTCGCATCGCTAGCGGCGTTGGCGATGACTCCGCCGGCAATCGTTTCGGAAACCAACTGCGCGCCAGGCGGCAGTCGTACGGTGAATCGATCGAACGGGGCGCCGAAGCTCCGCAGTGTCAACGTCATCTCGCTGCGCACGTACCCGCGTTCCAACCGCACCAGACAAGATCCAGAAGCTTCCAGCGTCCGGGCGGAGAGGCGAACCGCATGGTCGGCCGGTCGCCAAGAAAATCGCGTCAGCCCGGTCAGCCCTTGGAACCGCGTTTCCGTGGCATCACCAACCGTCTTGCTACCGGTCGCCTTACCGCCGGGCGCCGTCTCGACCTGGGCGTCCTTTAGCGGAACCGTCAATGTCATTTCCGAAGTCGCGGCCGACGGCAAATGCCACTGCCAGCGCCGCTCTTCGCCGATGGTCTCCACGGGAATGAGCAATTCGCAGGTCACGATATGGACGTCGCGCGGCTCGCCGTTGATCCACGCGATGAAGCCGGTCTGCTCGTCGGCGTACTCAACCAACACTTCGCCCGGACCTTCATGCCGGGGCACGTCGCGTAAAATCGCTTTCGGCATCCTCAACGGCACGCGAACCCAGCCGCCGCGGCTTTGCACGATCTCCAACCTCAACTCGATTCGCACCCGGTCGTGCTCGCCGGTCGCCAGGGCGGAGAGTTTTCGCAATGAATAGGCCGGTCCCTCCTCGGGTCGATCGGCCTGTTCCTGCCGATCCAGCAATTTGTGAAACTCCTCGAACGTCCATTTGCCAGGCAGCGGCACCAGATTGCCTTCGTCGTCGCGCAGGTAAAATGTCTCCGGTCCGACTTCCTCGATTTCAGCCGGTGGTTCCAGCAGCGGTGCGGCGGGCGCTTCGATCTCGGCGGGCGCCAGGGGCTGGGCGCGCGCGGTCTGCCCCATGCCGATGCAGAGCGCCGCCACGGCGAGCCAACACGGCACGACGGCCAATCGAAATGAGCCGAGACGAATCAAAGCCACACTTTCCCCCGGTTGGCGAAGAGAAGCAGTCCTTCGCAAAGATGGGATTATTCGGAAAAGGGGTATCTCTGCATTGTAATTGGTTGCCCTTACTACGCCAAACATCCCGGACTGGTTTTCCCTCCTTAAAAATCGTTCTAAGTCACCATTTTGACGGTTGTTCCGATGCCTTGAGCATCGTCAGCAGTTCCACCCTGAGCGGCTCCGTGGCCGCGGCGGCGATGTGCGGTTCCCGCCAATAAAAGGGTGCGCCCGATACGTGCGACACGGCCCCTCCCGCCTCGCGGACCAGCAACATGCCGGCCGCAACGTCCCAGGTATGGACGGTCGTGGCCCAATAGGCGTCGAGCCGGCCGGCCGCCACATAGGCCAAATTCAGGGCGGACGAACCAAGCCGGCGTACCGCTCGGGTAGTTTTCATGGCCGCCACAAACTGACGGAATGCCGGCGAATCTTCCTCGACCTTGGGGGGCAGACTGGCAGCCACCAGTGCCTGGCTCAGAGTTTCGGTCGCAGACGTCGCGATCCGCTTGCCGTTGAGAAAGGCGCCCGCCCCGCGCTCGGCCGTAAAGCACTCTCCCGTGGCCGGATTGTAAATCACTCCCACGACCAACTCCGCGCCGCGGGCCAAGGCGATCGAGACGGCGTAGATCGGCAAATCGTGGACGTAATTGGTTGTGCCGTCGAGCGGATCGACAATCCACACGTAATCGCCGCCGCCGGCGAGCATGAGCTGTTGCTCTTCGCCAATAAAGCCATGGTCGGGAAAAGCCGCTCGCACGCGCCGCAGAATTGCTTCTTGGGCAGCTTCGTCCGCCTGGGTGACCAGATCGGCGTGCCCCTTGTGTTTCACTTGAAATCGTCCGCGCCAATCGAGTAACAGCCCGCCTGCTTCTTGGGCGGCCTCTTGAGCGATTGTCATAAAGTCTTGTGCCATGGTCGCTTAACTTTCGGCTGCTTAAATTCCATTTGCTTACATTCCAGTTGCATCACTTTTCTCATTCCGCGGGCCAGGGAAACAAGTTAGCCTACGAACTAAATTCTGCCATCGGATATCTACGTGTTACGGCATCCGGCTGCAAACCGCAACGACTGGGGGAGGAAGTCGGCGACTTGGAAAAAAATGTCAACAAATTGCTGGACAAGCCAAGCGAAGCTGGTATCATCAACAGTGGTCAAGGAGAGAGCGGTTAACTTTCGGTGAAGATACAGTTCGCAAACCGCTTCCTCAATTATTTCTCATTCATAAATTCATTCAGGAACAGAATAACAAGCTTGGCCTCTTCTCTGTTCCGGCCCCGTCGCTCTGCACTTGTGTAGGCGACGGGGTTTTTTTGTACCTTCAGGTAGCATGGCCCCCTGGGCCGTGCGCTCAGAGCGGCGGAAATGTCATCACCCTGGAAAATTCAAAATGAGACGGCAGTATTGTCCACCGAAAATTTCTCCTCGATGGTCGATCTTCGCAAGCCGGGCGACGGCATCGCGGACTTAAAGCACTTTGGTACCGCGCTTGCCGGGGTCCGTCCGTTTGGACTGCTGCATCGAGCCGCCGATCCGGCACTGATCTCCGGCCCCATCGTGGAGCGGTTCGCGCGCCAGCAGGACTTGTTCGTCCGCTATGGTTCCACCCCCGACCAGCCCTTCTCTCCCTCGGTTTATTGGACCTTTCTCAATGAAGATTCCGGCGCCGTCGGCATCCGGCTGATCGCTTCGATTCAAACCGATCTGCTCGATACGCATCCCGATCTAATCATGCGAACCGTCTGCCCGGCGGACGACGTCAGGCGGCTGACTTCTGAGTCGGCTGCGAATTGGCGCCCCATTGAAAGCGACATGCAACTGCATGAGGCGAATACTCCGCACTGCGTCTTGGTGCGTTTGCCCGCCACGCGGGTAAGCTACGCCGAAATGATCCACCCCGCCGATTTTCGGGGTACTTCAATACAATTCGCCCACGCCCGGCATGCAGCGACTATCCGGTTGCAGTCGCTGCTGCTAACCCGCTGGATGGAGAAGGGGGTGATCCTGCGCGCCCGAGCGCAAGGGGTGTTCCTGCCGCGCGAGAACGACGAACAACTCGCCTTCGCCGCATATCAACGGTT
>JBBDLY010000375.1:0-2890 GCA_040878585.1 Pirellulales bacterium | reverse complement strand
TTCGGTGGACGTCGCGGGCGACGCAACCCCAAGCCGGCCGGGCGGTTGTGCCAACCGATGCCGCGTCACGGCCGGTTGACTGCTTCGCTTGGCCGTGGCGGTTGGGCAACAATCGCGTTGACAAATGTCACCACGCCGCCGACGCGCAACCGCGGTTGCAGCGAGTTTCCCGGTTGTTTCGATGGCGCTGCCGGCAACGGTTGTATTTTCAGGGAGGAGACGAGCGGCCAAGTTGGCGGCTGGGCGGTTGTGGCGTCGAATATGGAAGATGCATGGAACAGCGCCGACCAACGCACCGCGAGTGAGATCCTAGGAGGGATCGATTCGCCGCAACTCTCGATCACGAGAATGCCGATGAATCGCCGCGCCCCTTTCAGCCCTCCTGTGAAAATGCCCGTGCCGTTGCAAACCGTGGCCGCGGCGGCTTTTGCGTTGCTGCTGTTCGCGTTGATGGCGGTTACGTTGAGTTTTGCCCAGTCGGGCGGCGAAACAGGCTTCGGCGGCAGCTTCAACGCCGATTTCCGGCAGCCGACGGCCCAGGAGCAGGACGGAAAAGGAGGCATCCGCTACCGGGAAGGCACCAAGCTGATCGACCGCACGGGGCATTTTCGCGTGCAGGGGGACCAGGTTTTCTATTACATCGACGACGACGAGCATCGCTTCACCGGGCTACCCAATCTCAATCTGGGGCGGGTGGCGCTGGCGATTACCGACGACGCCAGCCAACTGGAATGGAGCGTCACGGGGGTCGTTACCGAGTATCGCGGCACGAATTTCATCCTGGTCGAACGGGCGATCCTCAAAACCAAGGGCGCGCGGGGCGCCCGCCGAGATTGATGCGACTGCTTGACCGGTTGCTGAAGCGCGTCTATCATGCGGGCTGTTGACGCCTTAAGGCTTTTCGGCCCAAGGGGTAACACGTTTTCTTTTAAGTCATCCAGTCCGGCCGTTGGTGGTTCATTGGCGGCCGGTCCTACCCGCTTCAAAGTGAATTGGCCTAGTGGGAGCAGCGCGCATGCAGTCGACCAATCGAATGAGTGTGAACGAGGTCGGTACCGTATCGGTCGTTCATTTCAAAGACAAGAAAATTCTGGACGAGGGCAACATCCAGGAACTGGGCCAGGAATTGTTCGCGCTGGTCGAAGACAACGGCTGCAAGGCGTTGTTGTTGAATTTCTCCGACGTGGAGTTTCTCTCCAGTGCGGCGCTGGGCAAGCTGATCACCCTCGACCGCAAGGTCAAGGAGAACGGCGGCAAGTTGAAGTTCAGCAACATCCGGCCGGAAATTTACGAAGTCTTCGTGATTACCAAGCTTCATAAACTGTTCGACATCAAGGACGACGAGGCCGACGCCTTGGCGGCGTTCTAGTTGTGTACGTGGGAACCCCCTTCGCGGAAAAGTTGTTTGCGGCGGTCGACATGCGCTAGGGCGCCAGTCGTCGCAACGGTCGAGCGTTCGGCAAGCCGCAGCTTTCTTTTCCACCAACTCCCTTGTTCTTCCGGCGACGCGCCCGGCGGCAGAGGCTCATGCAGAACGCGCACTGGATTTGGTCGACGAACCAGCGGATCCCCAGTGAGCGCGGGGCGGGGCAGAGTATCGCCGAGGAGATTCTCGGCGAATTGCGCAAAGCGGAGTGGGACGAGAAAGACATTTTCGGCGTCCGCTTGGCCCTGGAAGAGGCGCTGGTCAACGCCATCATCCACGGCAACCGGCTGGACAAACAGAAGTCGGTGACGGTCGAATGCAAGATGTCGGCGGAGAAACTTTGGATCGAAATCGCCGACGAAGGCCCCGGCTTCCATCCCGAGGAAGTCCCCGACCCGACCGCCCCGGAAAACCTGGAACGTCCCTGCGGCCGGGGCATCATGTTGATGCGTAACTTCATGTCGTTCGTGGAATACAACCCCCGTGGCAACCGCGTGACAATGGAAAAGCAACGCAGCCACAGCAACGAGTGACCGCCAAGTCCCCCGTGACTGCGGCGTCTCGCCGCAGAGCATCCCGTGACTGCGGTGTCTCGCCGCAGAGTCCCCGACCAAGAGGCCCGACCACAAAACCAAGTCACAACCGGCCGGTATTGCAGCGGCCCGGCAGATCGTATATCGTCAAAGTTTAGCCCCTGATCCCCTGTAGCTCAGTTGGTAGAGCAAGCGGCTGTTAACCGCTTTGTCGTAGGTTCGAGTCCTACCGGGGGAGCTTTTTGTTTTTCTACGAATCCGTAGACCATCCAGTGAACGCCTGCCGCCGAGAGCTCGGTAGGTGGGCGTTTGGCGTTTTGGGCCAGTCGTGGCCACAGCTTGCGACGACCGGCCAATACGGGGGGCGCTCACTATTTCGAGAGCGACCCAATAGGGAGGAGACCGAAAGATGCACTGGCAAGATCACATTTCGGTCGATCCCCAAGTCTGCCACGGCAAGGCGTGCATTCAGGGCACTCGCGTCATGGTCTCAGTGATTCTCGATAATCTCGCGGCCGGCGTCAGTCGGAAGGAGATACTGGCGAGCTACCCGTCACTGGCGAGCAAAGATATTGAGGCAGCGCTCGCCTACGCTGCGGAACTGGCGCGCGAGCGCGTGGTGCCGCTCGCCGGAGGCGCGGCGTAGATGCTGTTGAAGGTCGACGAGAATCTGCCCGTGGAAGCCGTCGACTCATTGCGTGCAGCGGGGCACGACGCGCTTTCGATCCACGATCATCCGCCAACCTGTTATTTAGCTCAGACCGCGCCTTGGCTGATTTCGCATGGACCACGTATGCCTACCCCACTGACATCAGAAACCATTGCGGACCTTCGGCGTCAATACCCACGATTGCGCGACGACTACTTCGACTATTTAAGTACTGTCGGATGGGGCGAAACGGACGCTGGGCCAACCATCTACTCAGGTCCA
>JBBDLY010000374.1:0-2901 GCA_040878585.1 Pirellulales bacterium | reverse complement strand
ACGACCGGAACGTCTCCTGGCCTTTGCGTTCCCACTGCTGCCGCAGCGTGTGGAACCGGGTTAGCTCTTGCTGGCGGCTGTCGTCGGTGAACAGCACGATATCGTCGCCGTCGGCCGCCGCCGGCCAGAAGCCGTACACCGCTTTGGCGGTGAGCAACTTATTGGCTACGATCTCTCCGAGCATCGCCCGGGCGTCGTCGTACAGCTTGCGGGCCGCCTCGCCGTATTTTTCATCGTCGAGAATCTTGGGATACTTGCCCTTCAGTTCCCAAGCCATGAAGAACGGCGACCAGTCGATGTACTCGACAAGTTCCGACAAGGGGAAGTCGTCGAGTACCTTCAAACCGGTGAACGACGGCTTGTCGATCTGGACCGTATCCCAATCAGTCGAGAGTTTCTTCGCCACAGCCTGCTTGTAGGGAACCAGCTTCGTTTGCTGCCGTTGCGAGTAGCTGGCGCGAAGCTGCTCCTGCTGCTTGACGTTGTCGGCAACCAGCGCGTCGCGCAGGTCGGCGCTGATCAGCTTGTCGACCACGCCCACGCAGCGAGAGGCGTCGAGCACATGGACCGTCGGCGATTCATACTGCGGCGCGATCCGCACGGCCGTGTGCTTGGCGCTGGTCGTGGCGCCGCCGATGAGCAGCGGCATGGTCAGGCCGGTTCGTTTCATCTCCTTGGCGACGTGGACCATCTCATCGAGGCTAGGCGTGATCAGCCCCGACAGGCCGATCATGTCGACCCCTTCCTTCACGGCCGTTTCGAGAATCTTCTCGCAACTGACCATCACGCCCAGGTCGATGATCTCGTAATTGTTGCAGCCAAGCACCACGCCGACGATGTTCTTGCCGATGTCGTGGACGTCTCCCTTGACCGTGGCCATCAGAATCTTGCCGCGTGCCCGCTCGTGCTGGCGGCCTTCGGCGATCTTCTCCTGCTCCATGAAGGGCAGCAGATAGGCGACCGCCTTCTTCATCACGCGGGCACTCTTGACCACCTGCGGCAGAAACATCTTGCCGCTGCCGAACAGGTCGCCGACGACGCTCATGCCGTCCATTAGCGGGCCTTCGATTACCTGCAGGCAACGGTCGTACTGCTGGCGGGCTTCCTCGACGTCCTCGGTCACGTACTTGTCGATCCCCTTGATCAAGGCGTGCGCCAGCCGCTCGGCGACCGGCTGCTCGCGCCAGGCAACGTCCTCGCCGCTGGCCCTTGGTCCTTTTTGCTTGACCGTTTCGGCGTACTCGATCAGCCGATCGGTGGCGTCGTCGCGGCGGTTGAAAAGCACGTCCTCGACCCGTTCGAGCAGTTCCTTGGGGATCTCCTCATAAACCTCCAACTGGCCGGCATTGACGATGCCCATGTCCAGCCCGGCGCGGATGGCATGATACAGGAACGCCGCGTGCATCGCCTCGCGGACCGTATCGTTGCCGCGAAATGAGAACGAGATGTTGCTCACGCCGCCAGAGATTTTTGCGCCCGGGCAAACCTGCTTGATCTTGCGGACCGCCTCGATGAAGTTGATCGCGTACGGATTGTGCTCGGCGATACCGGTGGCGACCGTGAGGATGTTGGGGTCGAAAATAATGTCCTGCGGCGGAAAGCCGGCTTGTTCGGTAAGCAGATCGTAGGCCCGCTTGCAGATGCGGACCTTCTCGTCGATCTCGACCGCCTGCCCCTGCTCGTCAAACGCCATCACCACGGCCGCCGCGCCGTACTGGCGGACCAGCCGGGCGCGGCGGAGGAATTCCTGCTCGCCATCCTTGAGACTGATCGAGTTGACGATCGCCTTGCCTTGCAGGCACTTCAGGCCCGCTTCGAGTACTTCCCACTTGGAGCTGTCGACCATGACCGGCACGCTGCTGATGTCCCCCTCGCCGGCAATCAGGTTGAGGTACTTGGTCATCGCCGCGGCGCCGTCGAGCAGGGCGTCGTCCATATTCACGTCGAGGATGCTCGCCCCGCCCGCCACCTGGTCGCGAGCGACCTCGACTGCTTCTTCATATTGCTCGTTGCGGATCAGCCTTGCAAAGCGCTTGCTGCCAGTCACGTTGGTCCGCTCGCCGACCATGGTGAAGTTCGATTCGGGCCGCAGCGAGAGCGGCAGCGTGCCGCTGAGTCGCGTGTAGTCCGGCGGCGACGACTTCTTGTGCGGCTGGAGTTTGCGGACCCGTTCGGCGATGGCCGCGATGTGATCCGGCCCCGTGCCGCAACAACCGCCGACGATGTTCACCCAGCCGTTCTCGGCAAACTCGCCGACCAGCGAGGCCATACTTTCGGGGCCAAGATCGTAGGCGCCCATCTCGTTCGGCAAGCCGGCGTTGGGATGGCAACTGATGTTGACGTTGGCGATGCCAGAGAGTTCCTCAATGAACGGCCGCATCGTCTGCGGACCGAGCGCGCAGTTCATGCCGACCGAGACCATCGGGAAGTGGCTGATGGCGTTCCACCATGCCTCGACCGATTGGCCGGAGACGAACGTGGTGCCGCTGTCAGCAAACGTGCCGCTGACCATCACCGGTACGCGCGTCTGGTGCTCGTCGCACCAACGGGCGATGGCGAACAGGCACGCCTTGAGGTTGAGCGTGTCGATCACCGTCTCCGGCAGCAAAATATCAACGCCACCCTCTAGCAGCGCGTCGACCTGTTGGTAGTAGCTGTTCATTAAGGCGTCGAACGTGGTGCCGCGGAAGCTGGCGTCCTCCACGCTGGTGCTGATCGCCAACTGCTTGGCGGTCGGTCCGATCGAACCCGCCACGAACCGTGGCCGGTCGGGCGTCTTCTCGTTGAACTCCTCGACCGCCTCCCGGGCGCAGCGGGCGGCGGCCAGATTGATCTCGCGAAACACATCGGCCGGCAGTGCGAATTCGTCAGCCCCGATCGGCGTGGCCCCGAAGGTGTTGG
>JBBDLY010000373.1:0-2901 GCA_040878585.1 Pirellulales bacterium | reverse complement strand
AACCGAGCGGCTCGCGTCCGCTGGACGACGGCGGCTGGGTAAGCGAACGCTAAACCTACGCGAGACGGTCGCGATCGACTAGAGACAGAGCGAAATTCGTTTGCTTCCGCAAGAAGCATTCGGAGACCCACGCCCAGCCCAAGCCGGCACGCCCGGCTTGGGCTTTTTGTAACACTTCAGCGGTCTGAAGTGTTACGGCTTTTTTTACCTTCTGCGGGCTAAAGCAGCCCCGTCAGCGGTCCGTCGCCGCAGAAGTTGGGGTTGCCGAACTTTTCGATCGGGTGGCCGAAGCCGCCGGCTAGCGACATCAGTAACCGCTGGTGCGGCACGTTGGGCAGTTTCAGCGAACGGCCCATCTGAAAGTCCAGCCCGCCGCCGACCAGCACGAATGGGATGTTGTTCAAAGTGTGATTGTTGCCTTGGCCCAATTCGTTGGTCCACACCACGGTGGTGTGGTCCAGCATGCTCCCCTCGCCACCCGGCTCCGGCGTTTCATCCAGCCGCTTGACCAGATACGCCATCTGCTCGCAGAACCACTTGTTGATCTTGGTCAACTGGTCCTGGGCCGCCTTGTCGCCGTCCGGCTCGTGCGACAGCGTGTGGTGCGTTTCGTCGATGCCCAGCCAGCTCATCTTCGCCTGGCCGACGCTGTTGGTGTATTGCAGCGTGGCGACCCGCGTGAAGTCCGCCTTGAAACTGTTGACCAGCAGATCGATCTGCATCTTGCTGATCTTCGGCAGGTTCTCGTTCTCTTCCCGCACGCCCGGTTCCAGTTCGGGGACGACGTGATCCAATTGCAAGTCGGCGTCGCGAGCCAGTTCCTGTTCCATCTCGCGGACGAACGTGGCATGATCGGTCAGCAGCTTGCGGTCTTCGGCCGACACGTGCGATTCGACCTTGCGAAGATCCTCGGCCACCGCATCCAGGATGCTCCGCACGCCGGCTTGATCCTTCATTTGCCCGTAGAGCTTGTTGAACATTTGGTACGGATCGTCGATCGGCGCGATCGGCTTGTTCGGCCCGTCGTACACCATGCGGGTCCAGGTGTCGGCCCGTTCCGGCACCAGCACGCCGAACTCCAGCGAGCCGAACCGCGTGCGGGTTTCCGGCTTGCCTTGCAGATAGCGGCGGATCTCCTGATCGATCGAATGCCCGCTCGCCCAACCGGCCGGCGTGTCAGAACCGCCTTGGATGTTGCCGGGGAACAGCTCGATGCCGGTCAGCAGGCAGCCGATTCCCCGCATGTGGCGGTCGCCGTCGCCTTGCATCTTGATGCTCAGTCCCTTGAGAAACAGCGTGCGATCCCGCCACGAGGCCAGCGGCGTCACGCTCTCCTTGAGCGTAAAGTTCTCTCCCTCCTCGTCCGGCCAAAAATTCCACGGTACGACCCCGTTGGGGCTGAACATGATTACCAGCCGCTGCTTGCGGGCCGGCGGCGCGTTGGCGAACCCCAGGCTGGGAAGATTCAACACGAACGGCAGGGCCGCCGCGCCGATGCCCATCTGGCGGATAAACTCGCGTCGGCTGCGTGGATTGGTCATCGTGGTCACCTCGGTTTGTGGTTCTCTACATCGAACGCCGTGGTCGTGGCAATTTCCACCAGCAGTGATTGCATATTGAAGTTGTCACGGGCGAATTGCTCTCTCAGTTCGCTCGGCTTGTTCTCGCCGTAGGCGAGCAGCGGTTGCTTGGCCACGTGATGAAACAATCGCTCGATGAACGCCTGCTGCGCCTCGGTCGACTCAGCGGCGAACTGGGCCAGTTCGACCGCGCTGTCGAACGCGATCGGCTGGCCATCGATTGTGCGGTACTCGCCCGAGGCGTCGACCGGCTTCTTGTTGTCCTCATTGCGGAAGCGTCCCACCGCGTCGAAATGCTCCAGCGAGAATCCCAGCGGGTTGATCATCGCGTGGCATTGTTGGCACGCCCTGGACTCGGTTTGCAGCGCCACGCGTTCGCGGGTGGTCATCTCCGGATGCAAGTCGGGACTGATTACGTCGAAATCCTCCTGCGGCGGACGAAGCCGGCGGCCCAACACGTTGCGGGCCAGGAACACGCCGCGATGGATCGGCGAGGTTTGCTCGCGGTGGGCGAAGCCGGTCATTAACAGCGGATGGGTCAACACGCCGCTGCGCCGCTGCGCGTCGAGCTGGATCGGTTGAAAATCGGCCTCTGGCGGCAACTTGCCACCGTACAGCGCGGCGAGACGTCCGTTAAAGTAAATCGCATCGCTGAGAAGCAACTGGCGAAAGTCGGACGTCTCGCTCCACATGACGGCGTTCAACTGACGGTCGAGCGACTCTCGCAAGTCGGACAACACTTGCTCGTTAAACTCGGGAAACTGCTCGGCGTCCTTGGCGATGTGTTGCATGTGATGCAGGTTGAGCCATTCGTGAAAAAAGGCCAGCATCTTTGCCGCCGCCAGCGGATGATTCAGCATCCGCCGAGCCTGAGCGGCGACTTGCTCGCGAGTTTGCAATGCGTCGGCGTCGGCCGCCTTGCGCAACGCCTCGTCGGGCAGCGAATCCCACAGGCCCAGCGCCAGCCGAGCCGCCACGGCGTGGCTGTCGTGCGGGTGATCGTGCAGGTCGACGTACAGGAACCGCGGCGACTTGAGGATCAGGATCAAAGCCAGTTTGGTCGCTTGCTCCGGCGAGTCGGCTTGCTCGAAGTGGCGGTCGATCAGCGCCGCGGCCAGCTCGTCGCCGACCGGCCCGCGAAAGGCCCGCTCGGCGAACTGGCGGCAATAGTCGCGGAGCATGTCGCCCCGCTGTGAATCGTCCTGCTTATAACCCGGCAGTTCATGCAGCCGCTCGACGAGATAACCGGCCGTTTCGATCGCCGCGTAGGTAGTCGCCTGATCCCATTGCTTGGAGATCGACGTGCCGCGCTCGTAGCCCA
>JBBDLY010000372.1:0-2913 GCA_040878585.1 Pirellulales bacterium | reverse complement strand
CCTCGCAGCAGGCGGCCGAGAAGGCGGTCAAGTTTGGCGTCAAGGACGTCGACGTCCGTGTCAACGGTCCAGGCAGCGGGCGTGAGAGTGCGATCACCGCGCTGCAGTCGGCGGGGATTAACATCAAGTCGATCGAGGACGTCACGCCGATGCCCCATAACGGCTGCCGGCCTCGCAAGAAGCGGCGAGTGTAGGGGCGGTGGGAGCTGAAGTCCGGGGGAGCGACTCGATGCGAGCCGTCCCCGCAATACCATACATCGTTCGGAAGCAACGCGGCCCCGTCGGCCAACTGGACTAGTTGGAGCGGCGGAGACGAAACGCAACCGAAATTCTAGTTGCTCTTGGAGACTTGCAATGCATATTCGATGGCGCGGTCTGGAACTACCATCCCAGGTGACCTGCGAACGAGAAACACTTTCGGCGACCTACGGCAAGTTCGTTGCCGAGCCGTTCGAGCGCGGTTTCGGCACGACGATTGGCAACAGTTTGCGGCGAATCCTGCTTTCCAGTCTGGAAGGCAGCGCGATCACGCAAATTCGCGTGCAAGGAGCCGAGCACGAGTTCACCTCGATCGACGGGGTCGTGCAGGACGGCACCGAGTTGGTGCTGAACGTCAAGTCGCTGGTGGTCAAGAATCACAGCGAAACGACCAAGGTGATTCGCATCGAGAAGACCGGGCCGGGCGACGTGACCGGCGCGGACGTCATCACCGACGAGTCGGTGGAAGTGATCAACAAGCATCACGTCATCGCCACGCTCGCCGAGGGCGCCGAATTCTCTATGGAGATGGTCGTCGAGAACGGCCGTGCCTACGTCCCCTCCAGCGAGCATACCGCCCGCGATCAGGAAATTGGCATCGTCCCCATCGATGCGGTCTACAGCCCCGTCACGCGGGTCCGCTACGAGGTCGAGGAAACCCGCGTCGGTCAGAAAACCAACTACGACAAGCTCACGCTGGAGATTTGGACCAACGGCGCGATCCATCCGGAAATGGCGCTGGTTGAGGCGGCCAAGATTCTTCGCAAGCATCTCAATCCGTTCGTGCAGTATTCCAAGCTCGGCGGCGAGATCCACGCGGCGGCCCGCGGCGGACTCGATTCCAGCGGCGACCCGACGCTCGACGCCAAGCTCAACATGAGCCTAGCCGAGTTGAAGCTTTCGGTGCGGGCCAGCAATTGCCTGGAGACGGAAGACATCAACACCGTCCGCGACCTGGTGCAGCGGAGCGAGGATCAACTGCTGGAAGTTCGGAACTTCGGCGATACGACGCTCACGGAAGTCAAAGAAAAATTGGACGAGTTGGGCCTGCATCTCGGCATGCGATTGCCGGCCGCCTCGACCACCTAGTACCACGCTATCAAACCCGTCGCCGCGCCGTTCGGCCGGCGGCCCAGAATGAACAGATCGTATTGTCATGCGACACCGTAACCGAGGCCGCAAGCTCGGCCGCAATCCGAGCCACCAGCGGGCATTGCTGAAGAACTTGGCCAGCGCCCTGTTTTTGACCGAGCGCGAAACCGACGAGTACGACGTGAATCCGCCCAAGGTCAAGGGGCGGATCATCACCACGCTTCCCAAGGCGAAGGAAGTTCGGCCGCTCGTCGAGAAGTGCATCACCATCGCGCGGCGGTCTCTCTCGGCGCGGCAGGAAGCGTCTGAATACGCGACCGACGCGGAACGCAACAGCGAGGAATGGCGCTCCTGGCGGACCAGCGACCGCTGGCTTCAATGGAACCAGGCGATCGCTCCCGAAGTGGCCGCCCGACGACGCGCTTACCAACTGCTGGGCGACAAGGCGGCGGTTAAGATCCTGTTCGAGGAGATCGCGCCCCGCTTTGCCGATCGACCCGGTGGCTACACCCGCGTCTTGAAGCTGGCCAAGCCCCGCCTGGGCGACGCCGGCGCCCGCGCCATTCTGGAATTCGTGGGCGTGCGGGATCGCGAAAAGATCGAATCGGAAGCGCCAAGCTTCGAGGACGACGACGAGCGGACCAACGGCGTCGCCCCCGCGGCAGGTTCCCAAGAGGAACCGCCGGTAGATGAAACCTCCACCGAGGACAACTCCGTCGGCGACGCCGAAGCGAGCGGCGAGAAGGCGGCGGAAGAAGAACAAAAGTAGTACCCATTGGCGCTTCCTCCCCGCATCGAGTTGCCGCCGCCGCAGTCGTTGCAGCGCCTCAGCGGCTTCGACTTTACCACGCACATGCGCAGGCTGTGCGAGGATCTGACCGCCCGGTTGCCGCAGTTGGCGCACGTCGATATGCGCAGGGTGGCGGTCAGCTACTGCCAGGCCCGCAAGAACGTGCCACACGGGTTGCAGGCGTCGCTCACCCCAATGCGATTCGAGCAAGGCGCGTTGACGACCGAGCGTCGGCGCGGACGATACACGCTGCAGCGCATCTTCGACGCCGACGGCGTGGAAATGCTGTATCTGCTGAACTTCTACCTGCCGCGGTTTCTCAATCATTCGCTGGAAGAGAAACTGATTACCGTGGTCCACGAGTTATGGCACGTTTCGCCGCAGTTCGACGGCGACTTGCGGCGACACGACGGCCGCTGCTACATCCATAGCGCAAGCCAACGGGAATACGACGCCGAAATGGCCCGCCAAGTCGCCCAGTGGCTGAAGTCGAAACCGGATCGTGCGACGTATGCGTTTCTGGAACTCTCGTTCCACGAACTGCGGCAGCAGTATGGCGCGGTCCACGGTCTTCGCGTGCCGGCCCCCAAGCTGATCCCGCACGAAGAGTCCGCCGATTAAGGTGTCGTCGGTAACTAAGGACCAGCTCAAGAACAACTTCAGTATTTGCGGGTTCCAATTGGGCGTAACCGGCATTCCGCTGCACGACAAGGGTTTACAGCGTAGGGGTTTGCGTTGATTTGTTAGTGACAAAAACGGCCTCCTTCGGGTAA
>JBBDLY010000371.1:0-2919 GCA_040878585.1 Pirellulales bacterium | reverse complement strand
GCTTTGCTGAGACGCAGTGGAAGCTGTTCCAGAAGGAAAGTCCGCCGCGCGTGAAAGCCGCTGCTGTACGTCTGTCGCGTGTTGTTGACGGGTACGCATTGCCGGCTCGACCAAGCCGATGTGGCTTTCTATGCACGGGAGTTTGGGCGGTTGAAGGAGAATCTGGAGTTAGCCCACGGGCGAAGTGAACTGCCGGAAACGCCGAGGAGTGCCGAAGCATTGCATAACCTCCTCGTCCGCGTACGGCTCGCGGGCAAGGCGAAGCAACAGTAACCTCACGCTAGAGTCTCTTTCGAGTCGGCCACCAAACTGCGACTGCCGATCGCGTTTCCCAAGCGGTACTTCAAATAGAACAGCACGGGCATGACGCTGCTGGTCTACGTGCGTACAGAGGTGCGGCAACTCATCAATGACAGGCAATAGCAGCCATCGTCTTACGGTTTCTCTTCCTCATCGCGCACCGCCACTTCGAACGAGTGAAACACCTCCTTGCCGTCGGCGTTGCTCACGGCAATGAGAAACCTCGCCCATGGCTCCGCGAACTCCGCCGGCACGTTCCATTCGAGCGTCCCGTCTGTAAGCTTCGCACTCTCCGGGCCGTCCTGGAGTGTGATGCGGTTGCTCTTAGTGCTCGATTGCACGCGCACGCGGTACTGGAACGCTTCGCCCTTGGTGACTGCCAGCGGCGGGATCGAGCGGACATAAACGTAGTCGTCAATCGAGCGGCGAAGCTGTTTGCGCAGATTGAACGGTCGGATCACGATCGTGCGATTGTCCGACGGCATGGTAACCAGCAGGTTCTCCTTCGGCACCAACTGGACGCGCCATTGGTTGCCCATCCGCAGTGCCCCGGCGATGTCGTGCCAGGAGTTGATCCGTGGTGGGACGATTTCTTCGAAGCCTGTTTCTGTGAACAGCGGTTGGCAATCGGCCGTCGAGCAGACCGTGAATTTCGCCATTGGCTTGCCTTCCGTGTCGCGCTGGTCAACTCGGACCGCCAGCAGATAGCTCGGATCGAGCGACGGAATCACCGCCGCACCGTCGAACCACTTGGCGGCGATCGGCCGGCCGTTGCGGTTGAACACCTCGCCGCCGGGCAGCAACAGCAGGTGACCATCGGCGCTGGGCTGCGCCCAGCGGATGGCGTTGCTGGTGCTGCCGAGCGGGACTTGGGTAGTACGGTGCCCATCGAGGTGGACAACCGAGTAACCGACCGGCCCGTAGCCGGTGGGGATGGCGGCGAACGTGCGGCCTTCGGCCGAGACGTGGACACACAACCCATAGTTGCCGCGGCCGCCGAACATGGGGCCTTGGATCTCCAGCGGTTCGAGCTTCTCAAGGTCGAACCACTGTGCCTGCTTGTCGCCGATCAGCAGCAGCGGCCCGTCGCCGGCGGCGCCCAGCAGGGCCTCGCGTGGTGTGTCGCTCGACTTGATAATCGCTACCTTTTCGCGCCTGGCCGACTTGAGATCCCAGCGGCTGATCATCATCTTGCTCGGTGAGACCACGACCAGCTTGTCCAGGCTGCCGGCCAACAGATCGCCCGGGGCGACTTCGTCGATCTGAAACACCTGCTCCGCCGCGGTGAGATCATAGACGACCATCTTATTCTGCGACGCAAGCTGAAACGCCGCATAACGACCCCCGCCGGCTATCGTGAACTGTACATACTTTTCCGGCAGTTCGAGCGTCGTCGTCGCGTCATCGGCGTCAACCGGTGACGAAAGGGCAATCGGCAGAAGCAAAAACATGAGTGTGGTTAACATGGACATTCGGACTTTCATGCCGTTACCTCCGCCGCAAGGCTCGAAAAGAAGTGCTTGACCGCTAATGGATGCTGATCTTCGCGAATATCAGCGAAGACCTGTTTCTGTCCCACCGACATTTCCCGTTTGGGATGAGCCTGAACCCCTTCCAGGCTTGAATCGCCTCCCAGTTTAACATCGCGCCCATCCGCCGTATCTAGCGCGTGGCGATACTTCCGCCATTTTTATTGTCTGGTGCTGGGACCGGCCGCGCGGGTGGCAATCCTGATCCGCCAACAGTTTGCCGCCCCCAGAGGGCCGGCTAGTAATTCCCCTGCAATGTTTCCCGGAGAATGACTGTTGAATATCTCACGCAAAATCCCTCCCGAACGGTCATTATCCTGGATTCTTTCGAGACTCTGTCGCCACCGTCAGCCAGCGGTCGAGTTGATTGGCGAACGCCTGTTTGTCCTTGCTGCTAAAGTTTGCCGGCCCGCCGGAGATCTGGCCTCCTCCCCGCATTTCATCGAGCATGTTCCGCACGGCGAGCCGTTCGCCGACATTGTCGCTCGTGTAGAGTTCGCCGCGCGGATTGAGTGCCTTGCCACCTTGGGCAACGACATCCGCGGCCAGTGGAATGTCGGCCGTAATCACTAGATCGCCAGGCTCTAGCAGCTCCACGATGCGGCGGTCAGCGACGTTGGCGCCCGCCGGAACGACCAAGCTGTCGATGAACTCCGAGCGTGGTGTATGCACTGTTTGATTGGCGACCAACGTCAGCTTGATCTCCGTCCGCTTCGCCGCACGAAACAGCAGTTCCTTGATTTCGCCAGGACAAGCGTCGGCGTCGACCCAGATTCGCATGTGTCAGCCCTTGATTACGATTTGTCAAGATGAGTGCCGGAAAAGGCGAGAGGCAGTGGGCATGTCTGGTCAACTGCGTGGCCGACGCGGTACTTCTCCAGGAGTCGACGAGACTGCTGGGCCAGGTCGCGACGCACGTCGCGGCGTTTACCCTTGATGCGGGCGATTTTCATTTCGTCGTAGGCGGTCGTGGCGTGCCGCAGCCAGGCGATCACGGCGGCCTCGGTGTCAGGGATCGGGTTAAAAACGGCCAAATCGGATCGGGTTAGTACCGGCAGGTGAACGGTAATTCAGTTAGCTGTTATTATCG
>JBBDLY010000370.1:0-2928 GCA_040878585.1 Pirellulales bacterium | reverse complement strand
GGACAGGGGCCTAAAGCACGGCCAGCCTAAAGCCAAAGAGCGTTCCAGACAGCACCCACGAGGGCGGCTCGTCTGGAACGCTGCCTTGAATAGTACCCATTGCACGGCAACGGGTTACATCAGCCGTGGCGAGACCGATTATTCGTCGGACGATTCGTTGCGATCGCCCCGGCCGCGCCGGCCGCGGTCGCCCCGCTCACGATCCCCCTCAGCCCGCTGACGAACGCCGAACCCTCCTTGGGTGGTCCACTCGAACGGCTTGCCGGTCAATTTCTCCAACTGGGCGCGCTGCTCGGGGGTGAGGGCTTCGAGCACTTGCTTGCGGGCTTCCTCGCGAGCGGCGGCGATCTTCTCGTTCATCTGCTCGGCCGCTTTCTGGGCCGCTTCCTCTAGCTGCTTCTTCTGTTCGTCGCTGATTTTGAGCGTTTCGGCCAGTTCGCCTTCCAGCAACGCACCGCTGGCACCGCGTGCCCGCAGTTGCATCTGAACGCCGATCTGCTTGAGGCGTTCGGTCTGGTGCGGCAGCAGGATTTTGTCGGCCTTGGCTTGCATTTCCTGCTGCATCTCGGCCATTTTCTCGCGCATCTCGGTGAATCGTTCACGACGGGCTTCCGGCTCCAGGTCGCGCAGGCCGGAGAATACCTCGCGCATCTGTTCGCGGGCTTCTTCCTGAAGCTCGCGGAGCTGCTCGATCTGGTCGTCGACAATCTCCAGCTCCTTGCGGACCTGCTCGTTTTGGAGCAATCCCAGGCCGCCACCCCCGAAGCCACCGCCGAATCCGCCGCCAAAGCCGCCCTGGCCGCGATCACCCGGTTGGGCCATGGCGGTCGCCGCCAACGTGCCGAATAACATCACCGCAGCCGCCAACGTGACAATGCATCGCTTCATAACTCGAACTCCAGGTTGAAAAAAATCGAATACGCCTCGACAGGTACGATTGTTGCCGCCGCCGGCCCGTTCATGCAGGCATCGCGCCAGGCAACCGCCGGCGCAATCCGGCCAACCATATTCAACCCCGAGCCGACCGGCAGGTTTCGCTCGAGCCGAAACCTTTTACAAGCTGAGGGTTACAGTCCGTACTCGCAATTGAAATGGCCACTCGCCGCCGGGTAGAATGGGTGGAGGTCAACCAATCGACCCGACCACTGATTGCCCGACCACTATTGCCCGATCACTATTGCCCGATCACTGTTCGCCAAACCACTGATTGCCGAATCGAAAGACGATGCCATGGCGAACTTCCCACACCTGCTGCGGATCCTGCTGGCTGCGGGGCTGCTCGGATTCGCCGCCGCGGAGGCATGCGCTCAGCGGGACCGTGACGACGACGGCGATCGCCGCCGCTACGATCCGGCCGAACTGTTGCCGCGCTTCGACGACAACGGCGACGGCGTCATCCAACCGGACGAAGTCTCCGGTCGAGCACGGCGGTACTACGAGCGGATCATCAGCGACGCCGGGCTGGACCCGAATCAGCCCATCGTGATCGCCCACGCACTGGAGGTCTTCCGCCGTCGCGACGTTCGTCAGCAGCATGAAGAATGGCGCGACACACTCCGCAACCAGTCGGCCGACGCCCTAGTGCCCGGCTTCGGCGAGACGGTCGATCTGCCGGCGGTACCGGGGTTCGGTCCGCTGGAAGGAGACTTGCTGCCGCTGGAGCAACTCTATACCGAGGGTCTGCTACGCGAGGTGGACGAACTGTTCGAGCGGTACGATCGCGACGGGGATGGTCGGCTCGATGCCGAGGAACAACGCCGCGTGCGCTGGTCGAGCGATCCGTCGGAGTCGGATACCAACGGCGACGGCGTTATTGATCGCCGCGAACTGGCCGAGCGGCTGGCGGTGCGGCGGGGCGACTCGGCGCGGCTCAGCCCGGCAGCTAATACCGGCCGCACCGGCACCGCGGCGGGCAACGCGTCGAGCGGCGTGACAAGCGACTCCGACCGCACCCGCCGCTATGCGGGCAGCTTGTTGAATCAGTACGACGACAACAAAAACGGCGTGCTGGACAAGGAAGAAGTGAGCAAAATGAGCAGCAATCTCCAGCGCGCCGATTTGAACAAGGATGGTACGATCACCAGCGACGAACTCATCAGTCACCTGAATAACTTTAGCGGCGGCGAATCGGACGACCGCGACGACGGCGATCGTCGCCGCGGATATAGCTGCGGGGGCGGAGGGAGCGGCGGCGGCTTCTATCGGCCTCGCCGCGACGACGCCGATCCGGATCGCGGCGGCGGTGGATCGTATCGCTTCCTCGCGCCGGCCGAACGGTTGCCAAAAGGCACGCCGAGTTGGTTCCTCCGGGCCGACGCTGACGGCGACGGCCAAGTTTCCATGCATGAATACTCCGCCACCTGGAGCGACGCCAAGGCGGCGGAGTTCGCAGAGTTGGACCGCAACGGCGACGGGCGGATCACGCCGCAAGAGGCGATTGCCGGCGAGTGAGAGCCTGCCGGCAGTACGCGCTACCAGACGCAGCGCAAGCATCGGCAATACCAGCACGCAGCGCAAGCAAGTGCATCGGCGGAGGAGTTCACTCGTTTCTCGAACAAACTCTAAAGCGCAGCACATGCCCCTCCGCCGCCGATGCTGCCAGCATCGGCCACGATGGACAAGCTGCCAGCTTGCTTGCCGAAGCTGGCAGCTTCGGCAACGAACGCTACAGTTCCCGCACGCGGATGTTGCGCAGTTCCAGCGGCAGGCCGTGGTCCTGGAAGCCGATGTAGCCCTTTTCAAAGGGGTTTTTCAGCTTGTCCTGCTTTTCCTTCAGATCGACGTCGTTGACCACTTCGCCGTTGAGCTTGACGGTACACTGGTTGCCTTCAATCTTGATCTCGAACTTGTTCCACTCGCCGGCCGGCTTGGCAGAGTTTTTTGTGGGCGGGATGCCGCGGATCAGGCCGCCCGACATGTGGTCGTTGA
>JBBDLY010000369.1:0-2931 GCA_040878585.1 Pirellulales bacterium | reverse complement strand
AGCCGATCCCGTCCGCGGCGCCGTGGGCGTGGCGATTGCTATTATTGGCATGATTATTATGCCCGACGGAGGGTTCTAGGGAGCATTTTTCACCAACTTGACGAATGACCGCCCTGGAGCCTGACTGAGGTTTCAGGGTTTTTTTGTTTTTATAGAATAGTAAAGCTATGGGCTGTCAGCTATCAGCCGTCAGCAGGAGCAGCAAACTGTCTTCGTGCTGGATGGCTGATAGCTGAGAGCTAAAGGCTGACAGCTAGAGAGAAACCCATGCGACGAATCGAAATCTACGACACCACGCTCCGCGACGGCAGCCAAGGCGAGGGGGTGAACTTTTCATTGGCCGACAAGCTCGAGATCACCGAGCGGCTGGATGCGATCGGCGTCGATTACATCGAGGGAGGCTATCCGCTCTCGAATGAAAAAGACGCCGCCTACTTCCGCGAAGTCCAGAAGCTGCCGCTCAAGAAGGCCAAGGTGTGCGCCTTCGGCATGACCCGACGCAAGGGAATCGCCGCGGCCGAGGATCCCGGCATGAAAGCCCTACTGGCCAGCGGCGCCCCGGTGCTCACGATCGTCGGAAAGACGCACGACTTCCACGCCACCGAGGTGCTACGTGTCTCGCTGGAAGAAAACCTGGCCATGATTCGCGATACGGTCTGTTACCTGGTCAGCCAAGGCCGCGAGGTGATCTACGACGCCGAGCACTTCTTCGACGGCTGGAAGTCGAATCCCGAGTACGCCAAGCAGACGATTCAGGCCGCCGCCGAAGCGGGCGCGCGAATGATCGTGATGTGCGACACCAACGGCGGCAGCATGCCGGAGGAAATCGCCGAGTTCACCCGGCAGACCGCCGCGGCGGTCGACGTGCCGCTGGGCATCCACACGCACAACGACGGCGGCCTGGCCGTGGCCAACTCGCTGGCCGCCATCGACGCCGGCGCCGCGCAAGTGCAAGGCACCGTCAACGGCATCGGCGAGCGATGCGGCAATGCCGATCTGATCTGCGTGATCGCCAATCTGGCCTTGAAGAAGCAGGGCTATCAGGTGCTGCGCAACTCAGGAGTCGAGCACCTGACCGAGACCTCGCGGTTCGTTTACGAAACGGCCAATATGAACTACAGCGGCAATCAGCCGTTTGTCGGCACCAGCGCCTTTGCCCACAAGGGAGGGATGCACGTGCATGCGGTCAACCGGGTGGCCAGCAGCTACGAACATATCGATCCGCAAGCGGTCGGCAACGAGCGGCGGATTTTGGTGAGCGAGTTGTCCGGGCGGTCCAACATTGCGGCGCTGACCGGCAAACACAAGCTGTCGGAAGACCGCGAATTGATGGATCGCATTCTGTCGGAAGTGGTTCGCCTGGAAAACGAGGGTTATCAGTTCGAGGCGGCCGACGCCAGCTTCGATCTGCTCGTTCGCAAGTGCGCCGGCACCTTCAAGCCCCACTTCAACCTGCTCCACTACCGCGTAAACTCGGAGAAAAACAAATCGGGCGCGGAGATGATCACCGAGGCCACCGTCAAGCTCGAATTCGACGGACAAGTAAAACATGAAGTGGCCGAAGGAGACGGCCCGGTCAACGCGCTCGACGCCGCCTTGCGAAAGGCCCTGCATTACCGCTTTCCGAACCTCACGACCATGCACCTGGTCGACTACAAGGTACGGGTCATCAACTCCGAGGCGGCCACAGCCGCCTGCGTGCGGGTAGTGATCGAAAGCCAGGACGAAAACGACCGCTGGGGGACCGTCGGCGTGAGCGAAAACGTGATCGAAGCAAGCTGGATCGCGCTGGTCGATAGTTTTGAGTACAAGCTGTATAAGGACAAGAATGGGTAGAGAGCAGGTTTCAGGTTTCAGGTTTGAGCAAGTCGTGCGGCGCAACCCTTCTCCCTTTGGGAGAAGGTGGCTGAAGGCCGGATGAGGGCGGCGCTGCAAAGTCGCTTTGCATTTGTAGGCACCTGCTAAGTCAACACAAACTAGTGTTCTATGACCGCTAGAAATTGGGGTTCGACGGGTGTAGCGGAACTCGCCAAGAGTTCCGTTGCGCCGAAGGAAACCGTGACTTCTCGGAATTCTGGCGAATTCCGCTACCCTGAATTCAAACTGTCACAAAGCACTGGATTAACCCATGAGGTCGCCGCCACAACATCAGTCGCTCCGCACTAGCGGCCGGTTCTTTGGCGCTAACCGGGGGCTAGCGCCCTCCGGCTGATGTTTGAAGCCGGTTTTTTTTTCACAGCCCCTCAACCCTGACCCCTGACCCCTGACCCCTCAATCCGAAATCATCCTCCCCATGAGCACAACCACCGGCAACGAACTGCCTACCAGTTACGAACACGCCAAAGCCCAGGCCACCTGGTATGCCTTTTGGGAACAGCGCGGCTACTTTCATGCCGAGCCGCTGCCGGGGCGGCCGAAGTTCTCGATTGTGATTCCTCCGCCCAACGTGACCGGCGCGCTGCACCTGGGGCATGCGCTTAACAACACGCTGCAAGACATCGTGGTCCGCCGCAAGCGGATGCAAGGCTTCGTCACGATGTGGATGCCCGGCACCGACCATGCCGGCATCGCCACGCAGGCGGTGGTCGAGCGGCGAATGTTCGAGGAGGAAGGCAAAACCCGCCACGACGTCGGTCGCGAGGCGCTGGTCGAACGCATCTGGAAGTGGAAAGACGCCTACGAAGCGCGCATTCTCAGCCAATTAAAGCAGATCGGCGCAAGCTGCGACTGGCAACGCACCCGGTTCACCTTCGACGACGTTTGCGCCCGCGCGGTGCGGCACTTCTTCTTTTCGCTGTTCAAGGAACGGCTGATCTACCAGGGCAAGAAACTGGTCAACTGGGACACGTTCCTGCAAACGGCGGTTAGCGACGACGAGTTGTTCCACGAGACGGTCGCCGGCCACTTTTATCATTTCCGCTACCCGGTGAT
>JBBDLY010000368.1:0-2944 GCA_040878585.1 Pirellulales bacterium | reverse complement strand
GGCAGGTGACCTTTCCGCAGGAGGCCCCGCCGTATGGCCGGCAGGTCGAAAAGGGACTGCTGTTCGGCCTGCAGATTGGCGAGTCGGACGAGCGGGTCGAGATTGCCACAGACCAGGGGACCGAGACGTACTATCGCCCTCGCATCGATTGGGTGCTGCCCGGCTCGCCAGCCGCCGAGCAAGGGCTGAAGCCGGGCGAAACAATCGTCGAGTTCAACGGCCATGCCAACCCGACGCCCAAGAACATCCACCGCACGCTCAAGGAGATGGGAACCGCCGGCATCATCACGATGAAGACCGCCGGGGACTCGTCGAAGAAGCACCTCGCGCCGATCGATCCTCCGGAGCGAAGCCTGCCGGTCCATCCGACGCAGATCTACAGCGCCCTCAACGCGCTGCTGCTCTGCCTGGTGCTGCTGGCCTGGTATCCGTTCCGCCGCCGCGACGGCGAGGTGTTCGCGCTGCTGCTGACGCTCTACCCGATCACGCGGTTCTTGATCGAAGCGATCCGCATCGACGAGCACGGCATGTTCGGCACGCCGCTGAGCATCTCGCAGATCGTGAGCCTGGCGCTGCTGGCCGGCGTGGCCGGTTTCTGGGTCTACTTACTTCGCCAACCGCCCGGCAACCTCTGGGCGAACCGCAAGTAATACCAGCACGCAGCGCAAGCAAGTGGGTCGGCGGAGGGAAATATCTTGAACCGCTAATGTACGCTAATTGACGCTAATCTTGCCGACAGAAAAACTTGGAACAGCAAGATGGCTTCGCAAGCTTCGAGATTAGCGAACATCAGCGTCGATTAGCGGTCTATTCCTTGCTTCCCCGCCCACCCACTTGCTCTCCGCTGCGTGCATGGTTGGGCCGATGGGCAATTGGCCCGCCCCCGCTTAGAATAGATTAATTCGCCAAACCATTTTTCTGTTCCCCCAGATGTTTCTGTCCCACCCATGCCCAACTTTGCCGGATTGACCGTTGCCGCCTTCGAGAGCCGTCGCACCGACGATATGATCCGTCTGATCGAGCGGTTTGGCGGCGTTGCCTCGGTCAGTCCTTCCATGCGCGAGGTGCCGCTGGAGGAGAATCGCGACGCGATCGACTTCGCCAACCGGCTGATTACCGGCCAGATCGACGTCGTCGTGCTGCTGACCGGCGTCGGCTTTCGGCATCTGGTGGCGGCGGTGGAGAAGCACGTCGATCGCGGGCAGTTTCTCTCAGCGCTCTCCGACGTGGTGACCATCGCCCGCGGGCCGAAGCCGGTGGCCGCGATGAAGGAGTTTGGCCTGACGCCGACCCACCGCGTGCCCGAGCCGAACACTTGGCGCGAGTTGCTGCAAACCATCGATGCCGCGGTGCCGGTGGCCAACATGACGGTCGGCCTGCAAGAGTACGGCCAGCCGAATCCCAGCTTAGTCGCCGGCCTGGAAGCTCGCGGCGCGAGGGTCGAGTGCCTGAAGGTCTACAACTGGGACTTGCCGGAAGACGCCGGCCCGCTGGAAGAGAACGTCCGCAAGTTGGCCGCCGGCCAGATCGACGTGGCGCTGTTCACCTCGGCGCATCAGGTCGTCAATCTGCTGCGGGTGGCCGAGCAACTCGATCTCGAAGGCCAGCTTCGCCGCGGCTTGCGGGGCGTGGTCGTCGCCTCGATCGGCCCCACCACCAGCGAGCGACTGCGGCAATGCGATCTGCCGGTTGATATGGAACCGAGCCATCCCAAGATGGGGACGCTGGTGGCCGAAGCGGCCGAGCAGAGCCAAAGCTTGCTCAAGCGCAAGCAGCAGCTTAACGTCGTGCTGCGCGAGCCAGACGCGGCAGGCGCCGCCGGTTCGACCGCCGCGCCGTGGTTTAACAGCCCCTTTATGAAGGCTTGCCGCCGCGAACCGACCGAAGTGACGCCCATCTGGCTGATGCGGCAGGCGGGACGCTACATGCAGGAGTATCGCGAGGTCCGCGCCAAGACGACGTTCCTCGAGCTGTGCAAGAATCCCAGTCTCTGTGCCGAAGTGGCGATCACCGCGCTCAATCGGTTGGGCGTCGATGCGGCGATTATCTTTTCCGACCTGCTGCCGATTCTCGAACCGATGGGCATGGACCTGGAGTTCGCCAAGGGCGAAGGCCCGGTGATCCACAACCCGATCCGCGAAGCGCCGGACGTCGACCGGGTGATGGAGCTGACCAGCGTCGACTCGCTGCACTACGTGATGGAGACCTGCCAAATCACACGGGCGGAGATGCCTCCAGCGATTCCGCTGCTGGGCTTCGCCGGCGCGCCGTTCACGCTGGCCAGCTACGCGATTGAAGGAGGCGGCAGCCGCAACTATGTATTCACCAAGACGCTGATGTACCGCGACCAAGGCGCGTGGGACGAGCTGATGCAGCGGCTGGTCCGCGGCATCGCGCTCTATCTCAACGCCCAGATCGCCGCCGGCGTGCAGGCGGTGCAGATTTTTGATAGCTGGGTCGGCTGCCTCTCGCCCGACGACTACCGCCGCTACGTGCTGCCGCACAGCCGCGCGCTGATCGAGCAGATCACACCCGGCGTGCCGGTGATTCACTTCGCCACCGGCAACCCGGCGCTGCTGCCGGCGCTAAGCGAAGCGGGCGGCCACGTGATCGGGCTGGACTGGCGGATGCGCCTGGACGACGCCTGGCAAACAGTCGGCGCCAACCACGGCGTGATGGGCAACCTCGACCCGCTGGTGCTGTTGGCCGAGCCGCAAGAAATCCGCCGGCAGGCGAAGCTGATCCTCGACCAGGCGGCCGGCCGGCCCGGCCATATCTTCAACCTAGGCCACGGCGTGATCCCGCAAGTAAACGTCGACCACGCCATCGCCCTGGTCGACGCAGTGCATGAATTGAGCGCCCAGTAGGTCAGGCATTCCTGCCTGACCAAAAAAGAGTGGATGTCTTTAGCCGCTGAATATTGAAGCGGCAAGTCGCTGCAAGC
>JBBDLY010000367.1:0-2964 GCA_040878585.1 Pirellulales bacterium | reverse complement strand
GCCAGGCTCGTTCACGAGCCTTCTCCGCGCCAGCGGTATTAGGCCCGTGCTTTAGCACGGGTCGCGATTCGACAGCCGTTTGTTATTCAGCCCCGTTCTACGGGGCTTCTCACTGGATCGGCTTTAGCCACCGGACGGACAAGGGCTAAAGCCAAGATCCCTCCCCAGAGTGCGCGGTTGCGCCGCGACCCTGGGCTTTGTAACCGCTTCGCGGTAGGTTGGACGGTGTTCAAGCGGTCGACTCCAATCGCCAATAGATGCATCGCGAGCCAGCGAGCACTTTGCATGACGGTCGAACAAGCCATTTCTGACATTTCTGCGTTGCCGCCGGAGGACCAGCTTCGCGTGGTGCAGGCAATCTGGGACCGACTTCCAACGCAACTGGGCACGGAATTAACACCGGCCCAGCGGCAGGAATTGGATCGTCGCTGGGCTTCCTACCAGCAGAATCTCGTGGCGGCGTTGTCCGAGGAGGAGTTTCGTAGCCAGGCGCGAGCAGCCAGGAATTGACCTGATCGTCGACCAATTCGATTTGCCCTTCTGGTCGGCAAGATCGGTTTGAACTACGATTGGGAGCATGTATGTGTCCTCCGCTGGCTGCTGGCATTGTACCGTGGTAGCTGTTTCATGCGACAACAGAAACGGAGTGCCCCCCTGCCCAAGAACAAACGTCCAAAGCGAAAACTCTCCAAAGCGGAGAAGAAGGCCAAACGCCTTCGCAAGCAGCAGTACGAAACAATCTTTATCAACGGCAAGCAGAAGCGAGTTAAGCGAGAGCCCCTGATTGATGGGCATACGGTTGACGAGTATATCGCGATCAATGCCGACGATGTCTGGCTGCACCAGCACGGCTACTATGAACTGCTATATGAGCGGAGTTTGGCGGAGTCGTCGCCGGATGGCAAGGTATGCGGTGACCAAATGCGGTGACCAAATGCCGTTTTGATCGCCGCCCAGCGGCGCACTGCGGCTATTGGCATTCTCGATGGTCGTCGTCGCCCGGCCCAGGGGACCGACCTACTTTGCTGTGGCACTACTTTGCTGCGACGCCCTTTCGCACCGCCTCGATATCGCGCATACTCTACCGCAGTCGTCAGTTAGCGCTTGTTCGATTGCGTCGTCAGGGAGCAGACCGTGCAATCCGTCTTTCCAGTGTTGGAGCCGGAATCGCCGCAAGCGCGGGCGATCTATGATCTGTTGCTGACCGTCTCGCTGATCTGCGGCGTCATCTTTCTGATTACCACCGGCCTGTTGCTGATCGCCCTGTGGGCCGGCCGCAAGCGGCGCGACTTGCCGCGGCAGGATTTCGGCAGCCATCGCAAGGAACTGGCCTGGATGGTCGCCCCGGTGATCGTCACGCTGTGGATCACCGCGATTACGATCAAGCTGATCCTCACGATCAGCGCCGTGCCGGAGGCCCATCCCGGCGTGCCCGAGGGCAAACAGGCCGATCTTGTCGTGCGCGGACATCAGTGGTACTGGGAGGTGCAATACCCCGATACCAACGTGATCGACGCCGGCGAGATCCACATCCCGGTCGGCAAACCGCTGTATGTGCAGCTTCGCTCGGACGATGTGATCCATTGTTTCTGGGTGCCGCAGCTTGCCCGCAAGATCGACGTGATCCCAGGCAGGGACAACTATATCTGGCTGGAGGCCGACAAGCCGGGCACGTACCAGGGCCGCTGCGCGGAGTTCTGCGGCACCCAGCACGCCTGGATGAATTTCCTGGTGATCGCCCACACCGAAGAAGACTACGCCATGTGGTTGGCCGGCAAGGATCCTGAAGCAGAGAAACCCACAGAAACCGACGAGGAGGCGGGCGAGCGGTTGTTCTTTACCGAGCAGACTTGCGTCAACTGTCACGCCGTCCAGGGCACCAAGGCGACGGCCGATATCGGGCCGAACTTGACGCACGTCGCCCGTCGCAAGCAGCTTGGCGGCGGCATTTTGGAGAACTCGACCGAGAATCTCGCCTTGTGGCTGAAGAATCCACAGGCGATCAAGCCGGGCTGCAAGATGCCGAACTTCAAGCTTACCGACGAGCAAGTCCGCCAACTGGTGGCCTATCTGGAGAGCCTGCCGTGACCGTGGGACTGCTCGACAAACCGCAAGTCGAACCGGCGGACAGCCCTTGGGGGCTGTTCTCCTGGGTCGCCTCGGTCGATCACAAGCGGATCGGCATCATGTACATGCTGCTGGCGGTGTTCTTTCTGGCGGTCGGCGGGTGCGAGGCGCTGCTGATCCGGGCGCAACTCGCCTTTCCGAACAGCACCTTCCTGTCGCCGCAGTTCTTCAACCAACTGTTTACCATGCACGGCACGACCATGGTGTTCCTGGTCGGCATGCCTGTCTTTACCGGGTTCTCCAACTACATTTTGCCGTTGCAGATCGGGGCCAAGGACGTAGCGTTTCCGCGGCTCAATGCGATGAGCTTCTGGATGCTGCCGTTCGGCGCGGTGCTGCTGTACTTTAGCTTCTTCACCGGCGCGGCGCCCGACGCCGGCTGGTTTTCCTACGCGCCCCTATCGACGAACGCCTACAGCTTGATGGACGGCGTGACGTATTGGATTCTGGCGCTGATCGTAATGGGCATCGGCTCGGTGGCCGGGGCGATCAACATTGTTGCCACGGCGCTCTGCTGCCGGGCGCCCGGCATGAGCCTGCAACGGGTGCCGTTGTTTACCTGGATCATGCTGATGCAAGCGTTGCTGATCGTGATTACCATCCCGCCGCTCAATTCGGCGCTGGCCTTGCTGCTGATCGACCGTTGGCTGGACGCCGCCTTTTTCGAGCCTGCCCGCGGCGGCGACGCCGTACTGTGGCAGCATTTCTTCTGGATTTTTGGCCACCCGGAGGTGTACGTGTTCGCGCTTCCGGCGTTCGCGATAATCTCTGAAGTGATTCCGGTCTTTTCGCGAAAACCGATCTTCGGCTACGCCTTTGTGGCGGGCAGTTCGACGG
>JBBDLY010000366.1:0-2996 GCA_040878585.1 Pirellulales bacterium | reverse complement strand
TCTGCCGCCGACGAATGTTTTTACATCGGTCAGGATGTGCCGCCCGAGTTGTGTGACGTCGGGCAACTCATCCCCCATGCGGGCTTGCAGGCGTTCAGTCCCATATAGCTCGCTGTTGGCGTTCATCGCCTCGCTAAAGCCATCGGTAAACACGGCCAGGCAGTCGCCCACTTCCATCCGCCGCGTATGTTTCGCGTAACGGTGATCTGCGTCGACCCCTAACGGCAGGCCGCCGAAATCATCGGGCATCGACTCCGCCGTGCCGTCGCGGTGGCGCACCAGCGGCGGCATGTGCCCGGCATTAACGATCGTCACTTCCTCACGCTGCGGATCGACCACCATCAGCACCATCGTCACGAATCGGTCTTCCCATCCGCTGTTGCAGAACGAGGCGTTGAGTCGATTCACGGCGTCGGCCACGTCCGACTCGATGGCGAGTGAAAACCGGGCCTCGCTACTGACGCGCGCCATCAGCAAGGCGGCCGACACGCCCTTGCCGGAGACGTCGGCCAGCACGACCGCCATGCGACCGCCTGGCAGATGAACGTAGTCGTAAAAATCGCCTCCCACCTCCTTGGCGGCGTCGTAGAAGTCGAAGAAAAAATAGCCGTCAAGCGTGGGCGACGTGGCGGGCAGCAGTCCCTGTTGCACGCGGTGGGCCATCTCCAGGTCGCGTTTCATGGCTCCCTGTTCGAGGGCCGACTCATGCAATTGCGCATTCTCGATAGCCAGCCCGGCCTGCGCCGCCACCCCGGCCAGCACTTCCAGGTCTTCCTCATGAAAACGGTTGCGTTGATCCTGGGTATCGATCTGGATGATCCCCAACGCCGTCCCTTCGCTGTCGATCAACGGCGCCACCATCATCGAGCGGATGCGAAAATCGGCGATGCTTTGCGCCATCTGAAACCGCGAATCGCTGGCGGTGTCGGCCGACAGGATCGCCTCGTTCTTGGTCATCACTTCTTCAACGACCGTGCGGCTGATGCGGATGGTGTCGTTGGTTCCCTCACGGCGGAACTTGATCGCCTTGGGAACGAGCGTCCCCTCGGGCATCCGCAGCACGATAAACCCGCGGTCTGCCTGCAGGAAAATCTTAAACAGGCTGTCGAGTACCTTCGGCAGCACGTCCTCCATGGCCAGCGCCTTGCTGAGACTCTGGTTGATCTCCAACACCGCTCGCAACTTGGCCTGCGGATTGGCTTCGATGCGCACGTGCGAACTGCCGGTCGAGACTTCGAGCTTCGACATAATGGTCGAATTGCTCGCCACCAGATCCTCGAGCATCACGCTCATCGACGAATCGCCGGCCAGCGCCGACCCGTCCGCGCTGCTGCCGTTTTCGCGGTCGAAGAAGCTAAACGTCAGGTCGCAAATTCGCAGCCGATCGCCGTGGTTCAATTGCCGACGGCCCTCAATTAGTTGGTCGTTGACAAACGTGCCGTTTCGGCTGCGAAGATCCTCGACGAAGTAGTTCTCTCCCACTCGCAGGATCTGCGCGTGCTGGCGGCTGACGGCGCCATAATCGACGACAATATCGCAGTCGGGATGCCGCCCCAGCACCATGCGGTCGGCCGGCAGTGCATAACGCTTGCCGGAGTCAGGCCCTTTGATCGCTCGCAATCCAGCCATGGCACGGTTCACACGTAGGGACGCAGCTAACGGAAGGAGTCTGACACCAACAGAAGCAGCACGCCTGGCGCAGCAAGCACCCCGCTAGTACCGGTCTTCCCAGAACCGCGATTTTAGAGCCTGCCGCCGGTCGCCGTCAACGGGCGAGAAAGCCGGCAGGCCATAAACGCATCCCCACACTTGACTTCGGAAATGCCAACCGCTACTTTGCAAGAATGCATGTTGCAGGCGGCCAAGTTCGCCGTCACGCGGCGGCATCATCCTTGGGGAATGGTGTAACGGTAGCACGAAGGATTCTGGTTCCTTTAGTCTAGGTTCAAATCCTAGTTCCCCAGCTTTGTTAATAGCCCGCGAGTACGGGCGTTTCGTTGGTTGTCTGTTCCAGTGCGAAATCGGTGACTCTTCGGTAAATCGACTCGTCGCACAGGTCGCGGATCGATTGCAGCACGAAGTCGGGCCGATAGGCATAACGCGAAAGATCTTCGCGGGCCGTGCTGCCGGTGAGTACCAGCGCCGTGCGATAGCCGACCTGCACGCCGCCGAGAATGTCGGTCTCCATGGTGTCGCCGATCATGATGGTCTCTCCGGTGGAAAGTCGCAACGCCTTGCGAGCGGTGCGCATCATTACGGGGCTGGGCTTGCCGACGCTGAAGGCTCGGTAACCCGTGGCCGTTTCGAGCATCGCCACGATCGCCCCGCAGCCATGCCGCGTGCTGCCGCCGGCGGTGGGGCAGTTGGGATCGAGGTTGGTGGCGATCAGCTTGGCGCCGCCGAGAATCATTTCGACCGCGGCGTCGATCATCTCCATGTTTACGGTGCGGCCCTCGCCGACGACCACGTAATCAGGATCCTTGTCGACGATCGCATACCCGTTTTGATGCAACGCCTGCAACAACCCCCCTTCTCCGATGACGAACGCAGTGCCGCCGGGCTTCTGCGCGGCGAGAAAGCGGGCGGTCGCCATCGCACAGGTAAAGATATGCCCCTCGTCAATGTGGATATCGAGGCGCGCCAGCTTGGTGACCACGTCGCGACGGGTCCAGCGGCTGTTGTTGGTGAGAAAAGAAAAGGGAACCTGATCGTCGAGCAACTGCCGCACAAACGGCTGCGCACCGGGGATCAGCTCGCCTCCGCGATAGATAACCCCATCCATGTCAATCAAAAATCCGTATCGCGTCATCTGGTTTGTAACTCCGCTAAAGTGAAGAACGTTGCCAATTCTCGTTCCTGAAAAATAAAGAAGATGCAACGAAAGCGACCGATAGCCGCAATCGAGCGTCTGCACCGCGGATATTGAGGCAAACGCTGTACCGAAGAGCCATTCCGCGGTGAAACTTCGCATTTCGGTGGAGAAATGCGGCGAATGT
>JBBDLY010000365.1:0-18786 GCA_040878585.1 Pirellulales bacterium | reverse complement strand
GCGCCCTGGATGCGCTGACCGGTGAGGTGCCGTACGCCGCCGGCGTGCGTGGCCCTTTTCATGCGCGCCAACTGGGCTACAGGGCGAATCGATCGCCCGGATTCAGCACGATCGGTTCGGCGTTGGTCTGCCGTCGAACTTGATCCGCCCAGGCTTGCGCGTCTTGTTCAATTGGCGGCCAGGTGTTGTAGTGGGCCGGCGCGACTCGTTTGGGCGCGATCAATTGAATTGCCCGCAGGCTGGCGTCCGGTCCCATGGTGTAGACGTCGCCGATCGGCAGCACCGCCAGATCGATCCCCATCGCTCCGATCCACTCCATGTCGCCGAACAACGCCGTATCGCAGGCAAAATAGATGTTGCCGGCGGCCAACTGCAACACGAATCCGCCGGCCAGGCCCGCGTAGCTGCCGTCGGGAAAGCTGCTACTGTGAACGGCCGCCGTCAGCGTCACCTTTCCAAACGGCAGCTCCACCGTGCCGCCACTGTTCATCGGCGTGGTCCGCTCGACGCCCTGGTCGCTGAGCCAGGAGTGAATCTCGAAATTGCAGACACAGACTGCCCCGGTTCGCTTGGCGATCGAGCAGGCGTCGGCAATGTGATCGAAGTGGCCGTGCGAAATCAAGATCGTCTCGGCAGCGACTTCGTCGGCTTTCACCGGCGACGTGGGCGAGTCGTTGAAGAACGGATCGAGCACCACCGCGTGCCCGTCGATATCGAGCGACCAACTCCCATGACCCAGCCAGCGCAATTCCACGGACATTGCTGTTTCTCCTTCGTATTCGTGTCGATCAAGGTGGCTGAGGATTCCAGCCGTAGCGGAGTAACGTCTCTTAAACAGTAATGCTGCTACGGCTGGAAGCCGCAGCCACGTTCGTTATTCTTTTCCGCGGAGGTAGGCGTTCATGTGCTGTTTGTATGCCTCCACCCCCGGTTGCCCGTAGGGATTGACGCCCATCAGGTGACCCTTGGTCACGGTCGACAGCATCAGCATTTGAAACAACTGGCCGAGGGCGGCCTCGTTGACGGCCGGCAGATGCAAGTCGCAGGTGGGCCGTCCGTCCAGCTCGTAGGCCCGATTCGTGCCGGCGACGGCCGCCTCCATGATCTGCGGCATCGTTTTGTCGGACAGTTCGTTGAGTTGGTCCTGATCGAGGTCGGACACGCCGACGGCGATCGGATCGCGGCGCTGCGTGTCGACAATCAGATTCGTAATCAGCTTGTCCCGGCGGCCTTCCTGGTGCTGCTGGCCGCGCGAATGCAGGTCGCGGGTATTGACCACCGTCAGCGGCAGCGCGCCGCGCCCCTGCTTGCCGAGGCTCTCGGCGTAGAGCTGATCGTTCCACAGGCCGACGGCTTCCAGCTTGGTTCCCCAGACGCTGAGAACGCGGATGTAGGCTTCGACTTGCCGTCCCCACAGTTCGCCCAGGCCGCAGTATTGCAGCGCCGGGTTGGACGCGGCCGGTTCCTCGCGAAAGCGGCGGGTCATCTCCGCGGCACCTTCCAACAGCGCGACAATATCCAGCCCCAGGATCGCCGCCGGCAGCAGGCCGACCGCCGTGAAGATCGAGAAGCGTCCTCCGACTCCGTCGGGGATGTGGTATAGGTCGGGGCAGCCGATCGCGCCGGCCAAGTCGAACAGTCGGCCGCTTTCCCCTGTGACCGGCACGACCAGGGGACCGATCTTGCTCAAGTCGCCACCATGCTGTTCACGGAGCTTGGCGAGAAACGTGCGAAAGGCGACCGCCGTTTCCAGCGTGCCGCCGCTCTTGCTGATGACGACGATCGCCCACCGCTGATCGAGTTTGCCCGGATCGGCGCCCTCGAACAGATCGAGCAGTCCGGCGGCGGCGTCGTTGTCGATGTTGTTTCCCTCGAAATAGATCCGCGGCCGTCCGCCGCGATCGCCGCGGGAAAGCTCGTTGTGATAGGGATGGCAACAGGCGTCGAAGAGCGCCTTGGCGCCCATGTACGATCCGCCAATTCCCAGCACGACGAACCGGTCGACTTCGCCGGCAATTCGCCGGGCAGTGGCAAGTATGCGGCCCACCTCGCTGTGCTCGCGCTTTTCCCGGTACTCGTGTAAAAGGCGTTGCGGCAGATCAATAAAGCCGGCGTCCAGCGGCTGTTTCTCCGGCGGAACCGGGCCGCCGTCGCGCCACAAGATCGCGTCGTCGCATACCTCGTTTCGGGCCGCCTCGAGCTGGGGCGCCAGAGCCTCCAAGTCGGACGATGTTAATCCGGTTCCAGCAGCGAACGCGGCGGAGACGTCCAGCGTGATCGGCTTGATTTCCATCCTCACGGTCCTTTGTCAACAGGCTTGATTCGGCAAACGGCAGCGCCACTGAAGATAGCCGACAGAGCGAATCGGTTAAAGGGCGCAGCTTGAAGGGAGCAGCTTGATGGGAGGCGGCGATTTGTTACGGCACAACGCGGGCGTCGAGCCAGTTGAGGTGGTCCAACTGGTCGCCCCGATCGGCATGGTCGACCAGTAGGCTGATCTGACGCGCCCCGGACATGTCGACGTCGACCGCAGTCGGCGATTGTCCGCCGCGAATCACGTTGCTCGTAAACACCGGCTTCCATGCGCCGCTGCCGTCGTCGATGTAGACGCGGCAGATCACGCTGCCGCGGTTGTCGGTGGAATCATCAATCGCCAACGACGCTTGAAAGCGGGAAAACTCACCCTCCAGCCGGTAGGTGATCCGCGCCGGGCTGTGCATGCCAAGCCCCTTGAGATACTGTCCGCCGCCGGCGACGAGGGGACCGCCCGTGACGTTGGCGTCGCGCCGATAATCCCAATCGAGATCGAGAAACGGCACATGCTTGTAGCCGGCGGCTTCCAACTCGGACAGATAGACGGTCCCGAACCCAAACGGCTGCAGAAAAATCACCTTGTCGAGTTTGACGCTCAGTCCGCTTGGCAACAGCGAGGCGAGTTGCAGGTCGTTGCGGTCGGCTGACAACCGCTGCGACAGAATCAACGTGCCATCGGCAAAACCGACGGCGACGCGCCGCGGCGACACATCGAGCTTTTGCGTCAGCGCGGGATTGAACGACACGCCGGCGACTTGCTCCACCTCGATCCGCGAGGTTCTCCCGGCGGCAACGATCTCGATGGCGTCGTCCTCCCAGCCGATGATTGTGCCCGCCAGTTCGTCTCCGTTTCGCAGCATGAGCAGGTCGGTTGAGATGTTGCCGGCTTGCTGGTCGCCTTGTTGAATCGACTCCAGCAGCGCCCGCCGCCGCCGCGGATCGACCGGCAGGTTGAGCGCGACGCCGCGCAACATCTCCAGCGGGACGGCAAGTTCGCCGAACATGGCGGTATCGGCCCGCAATTGGTCCTCTTCGATTCGCAACGGCTGGAGCGTTTCCGTCGCCGCCAACCGGCCGCCGTCGGCCAGCAATAGCAGCGGGACTTGCGGCGACGCGACATGCCCCCAGCGAACGAGCCGCGTCAACGGCATCGTGGTATCGCCTTGCTCGTTGCGGAAAGAGGCCGTGGACTCGTCTTCGGTTAGCGTGATCGATTGTAGCGTGGCGGCCTTGATCGGCTCGCCGTCGACACGAACGACGTCCAGTCGGGCCGCCTGAGCCCAGCCTGGTTCGCCAGCCCACGCCGTCCCCAGCGGAACGAGCAGAGCGATCGCGACGAATCGGCGGAAATGCGAAAGAGTATTCATCGTTGGAAAATAGGGAGCATATTGCGAGGGACTTGCAGCACGATGGTCGCCATGGCGGTGCCGTATTCGCGGCCCAGGTCGTCCATCCAGGCGCCGTCGGCTCGTTGCAATCGTAACAGTTCGGCGCCGATGGCGGGGAACCAGCGGGCCGCATGCTCTTCTCCAGCCAGCCACATCGCTTGAGCGGCGTAATACTGGCCGTAAAAATAATGGCCGCCGGGAACGGAGCGTTCCGGCGAGGGAAGATACTGCAACAGATACTTCAGGGATTGCTCGACTTCCGGGCCGTCGTAAACACCCGCGCTGTAAAGAGCAACCAGACCAGCCGCCGAGCGCGGAAACGCGCTCACGCCGGGGGGCAGCATGTAACGAAATCCACCATCGGAGTTGTGGCACTTCTTCACGTATTCGATGCACCGCTTGATCGTCTCGCTTGGCACGTGAATGCCGGCGTTGCGAGCGGCGCGGAGGGCCATCACCTGGCAAACGGTTACCGAGATATCGGCCTCGCGCGGCTCAGGCTGGTACCGCCATCCCCCTTCGCGGTTCTGCGTATTGATGATCAGCTTGACCGCCTTAGCGAGCTTCTCGCGCAGGTCGTCGCGACGGGTTGTGCCGTACGCCTCGGCCAGAAACAGCGTGGCGAAACCATGCCCGTACATCGGACCGTGACTGGCGGCTCGTTCGTAGCAAATAAATCCGCTCTCGCGGGTATTGCGCAAGATGTAGCCGACCGCGCGCGCGATTTGTTCGGCGTAGGGTCCGCGGTCGGCCGTGGAACCGCTGGCCATGAAGGCCAGTCCGGCGAGTGAAACGACCGCCACGTTGCGGCTATAAGTGCCGCGACGGAAGGCGCCTTCCTCCTCTCCCTCGCCCGACTGTTGTTGCGCGGCAAGGTACTCAAGCCCCTTGTCCACCGCGGCGGCCGTTTGCGGTGTGATCAGTCTTCCGCCCGCCGCAGGGATCGCCGGTTGGGCGAACAGCCTAGGCGTCGCCCAGACTCCACCCGCCCCCAAGGCGGCGCCGCCAGCCAACGATCGCAGGAATTGTCGTCGCGAGGCGGATTGCATTTATCGCAGCCTATCTTGCTGTTGGGCCATGCGGCGATAGATTTTTTCAATTAACAATTCGTACTTTGGGTGGAACTTTTCTACGCGACTCTGCCGCATCTGCTCTCGAGCTGTTTCCGGCAAATGGCCCCAAACCTCCTTCATCAACTCGTCGAGTTCCTCGACATTGACTTGCGCGTCTTCCGCCTCGCGGACGCCGGGGGTGCTATCGTTGGCCGGTTGCTGCGATTGTCCGCCGCCGGACTCGCCGCCGGCCGGACGGCGTGTGTTGTTCGATGTTTGCGTTCGTTGCGACGGTGGCGGCCCCGACGAGCCGGAGGCTTGCATCCGCTGCTGTGCAAGTTGCTTGCGCAGCGCTGCGAGCAAGGTGTCTAAATCGGCCACGATCGCCTGCTGCATCTCGGTCGTCTCGCCGGACAACTGCTGCTGGCGAAGCCGCTGCTCGACGTCGCGCATGCGGACGCCGATCTGGCCAAGCGGATCGTCCTCTTTGGCAGAGAATTCCACGTCCGAGCCGACCTGGTTGGCATCGTCGACCCGCACGCCACGGAGCGGATCGACAAGTTGCTCGTCCAATTCCTCCAGTAATTGATTCTCGATCTCGTCGGACAGCCCCTGTTCCGCCGGCAGATCGTCGAGCAGACCCCCGTCGAGCAAGTCGTCGTTCCCCAGTTCGTTGAGTAACTGGTCTTCCAGCGTCCCCTTCTCTTCCGCGATCGCGGTCGGCGCGAACATCATGCCGCCAACCAGCAGCATCACGAGGACAATGGGTTGAAAGGTATTGGAATTCGACATGACTTGTGCCCACGGTTTGATAGTTTTATTGTTGCGGTTGGATCTGCGGAAGCAAGTCGTCGAGGGCCTCCGACGGTGCTTCGTCGCCATCGAAATCGGGTAGGCCGTCCGGGTCGTGCTCCGGGTCGGCTTGCGCGGCGGAGGTAAGCAGCTCGAAGGCGATCTCGGCCAACCGCCCTTGATCCGCCACCAGCCGTTGCAATTCCTCGGCATCGCCCAGCGACAGCGGTTCGCCGTCTTGCTGCTTGTCTCTTAGCTCCTCGGTGCGGGCGTTAATATCCTGCTGCATCAATTTTAGCAGCTTAATGGCGGCCAACGCCTGAAATCCGTCTTGTCCCTCTGGCGGTTGGCCGCCTCCCGGCCCGTCTCCGCCGCCGCCTGGCTGCTGATCTCCGTTTTCCTCCGGCTCGTCGGTCAGCGACTCGATTAATAGTCGAAGTTGATCCATCGCGATACGCTGGGCGCGTTGCACGTTGCCGCCGGTTTCCAGGCGGTTGAGTGCTTCCACCGCCAGTCGCATCTGCTCGGCGGCCCGCCGCATGGCGAATTGAAACACCTCGGCGGACGCCAGTTTGTCGCCGTTGATCTCGGTTTCCTCCGCGAGTTGATCTTGCCCTCGCGCCAGGTCGGTCACGCTGGCCAGTTGGCCCCGCGTGAGTCGGCCTTGTGCGTTGCGAAGTCCGTCGAGCCGCTGCGCCTCGGCCAGCAATCCTTGCTGTCGTTTGACTAGCCCTTCGAGGGTGTCCTGCATTCGCACCAGGCGTTCGGCTGCCAGATCCTGCTCGGCCTGGCGGCGGGCCTGCGCCAACTCGGCTTCGGCCTGTTCCAAGTCTCGTTCGGTCTGTCTGGCACCTTCGACCGCACCGGCGGCGTCGCCCTGTTCGCCGGCGTCACTGGCGCCGCCGGCGCTGCCGCCCGCCTGTGCGAGCGAATCGCCCGCCCGGTTGGCTTGCAAGCGTTGAAGTTGCCGGCCTAGCCGCTCGATCTCTTCCTGCAACTGTTTTTGCTCGCGGGCCAGCCGCTGCAGTTCGCGGCGGCGTTCCTCTTCGTCGGCGAGTTGCTCGGCCTCCTCGAACTTCTTGCTCAGCCCCTGCTGTTTCTGACGAAGTCCCGCCAGTTGCGATTCGGCCTCCTTGAGTTTGCCAACCAAGCGGTCGAGTTCGTTCTCGCGACGATTGGACAGAATGCCGAGCATCTCCTCCAATGCTTCGGCCGTGGCTTGCTGCTCGGCAAGCGACTGGCCCACCTGGTTGCGCTGCAAGCCGCGCGCGGAAGAGCGCATGCGACCGGCGACGTCTTGCCGCCGGGCGTGATCGACCGCATCGCGAATACTGCTGGCGGCGAGCGGATCGCTGTCCCCCAGCTTGTCGGCGGTACGCAGCATGCGTTCGGACAACTTGTCCAGTTCACGGGCCGCGTCGAGTTGCTTTTGGGCCAGCTTTTCCAGATCGGCCCGTTCCTGCGGCGTCAAGTCGTTCAAGTCCTTGCTCAATGTGCGGCCGCGGATGGCTTCGGTATCACGACGAATCGCTTCATTGTCGCGCTGCAAGGCGCTCAGGTCGCGGGCGAACTGGCGGTAGTTGTTCAACCGCTCCAGGTCGCTTAGTTGATCCTCCAGCGCCGCGATAATCTCGTCCTGTCCCCGGCCGGCCGCCTGGATTGCTTCTTGCGCCCGCTCGTCGGCGGCGCTGGCGCCGTTGCCGTTATTGTCCGAGCGTTGCCGATCGGCGGCCTGCGCACTTTTGATCGCGTCGGTAAAGCGACGGCTGACGTCGTCGAGTGGCCCCGCCTCCAGCCGATCGATGACCTCGTCAAGTTGCCGCACACGGCGGGCGATCTCGGGACTATCGACCTTGTTGCTCTGCAGTTCGGTCAGCAGCGACTGAATATGATGCTTGACCCCCTCGCTCTCGCTCACCAGCGACCGGCGGATATCGCGATGCATTAGCTCCAGCCCTTGCAGTTGGTCGACGTCCTGCCGCTCAAGCCGGCCTACCTCGAGCAGCTGGATCTCCAGTTCCGAAACGCGGGCGCGGGCCTCGACCACCAACTTGAGGATGCGAGCCAACTCGCCCATTACAAAGCTCTGCCGCCGGGCGATGCGGTCTTCTAGTTCGCTGGCCGTGATGATGTTGATCCGCTGCACCGGCGTGACGGTTTCCTGCGGCAGGTAATCGCTGGCGATCGCATTGAACGTAATCTGCGCCCCCGGCGGCAAGCCTAACTCGGAGAGCCGCCAAGTGTAATCGATCTCTTGCGTGTTCAGCGGCGCGCCGCCCGCCAACTGACCGATCGATTCGATACGAACGGGTGCAATCTGGTCCGGACCTTGATAAAGTTCGATTGTTTGCCGTCCACGATCCGATTGATCGCTTCGGAGGTATTGCAGTCCGACGGAACGGATGGCGAGTTGATCGTCGGCGACGATTCGCATTGGAACGTCCGCCTCACCGGTGACAAACAGTTCGGTGGCCGGCTGTTCGACGGCGACGCTGGGTGGATCGTCGGCCACTGCGCGGATCGGCCATCGGTCCTGCACCCCGCGGACCCCGTCTTTGTCGACCAGTTCGATCCAGTAGCTGCCGGAATGCTCTATCTGCGGCGCATCGCGGAGCGAAAAGCGAAGCCCGTCTTGGCTGACGGCGGCTGCGAACGGTTGTTGCGCCTCTGGGCCGGGCCAATGCAGCACCGCTGCGCGAATTGGTTTGTTCGTTCGCCCTTGCAAGCGCACCGTCGAGCCGACCAACGCCGTGACACGGCCGTCGGTTTCCAGCACCGGCCATCCGCTATAGTCAGGCGGCGAGACGCGCAGCGCGAACGACTCGATCCGCGGCGGTTCGACAACCTGCAGGTCGATCCAGTCCATCGACTGGTCGTCCCCGCCACGGGCACGATACGAGAACGAGTTCCGCACGTTGTCCCGGTGAGCGATCATCACGCCGTCGGCGAACTGCATTGGTTCGGTGACGACCTGCTCCGCTTGGCCGTCGGAACCGGACAGCCGATAGTCGATCCACACCTGCTCGGGCAATTCACCACGGGCGTCGCGCAGTTCGACTTCAAACAATTCACCGGCGGCGACGCGGGTGGGCGCCTCGACAAATTCGAGCACGTGGCGGCGGGGCCATTGCCGCTCATTCCATGGATTGGCAAGCCGCGCCAACGCCAGTGACGAGGCTTGCGGTTGGACCAAAACGATCACCGCTCCGATGGTTCCCGCGATGATTGCGAAGCCCAGCATTCGCACCGCCGGCCGAGTCTCGACCGTTTGCTCCCAGGGCAAATCGCGCGTGGCGCCCATCGCCTCGATGATCACGGCGCGGCGTAATGCCGCGGAACCGGCAAGCCGGTCCTCTTCGTCTTGAGAGAGAAACTCCATCGACGACGCCAGTCGATCGCCCAGTACCGGAAAACGACGTTGCACGTGCTGGGCGATCGCGACATCGCTCAGCCGCGCTGCCAGCGGCTGCCAGAGAAAGCGATACCCGCAGTGGCCGACGACACCCAGCACAAGCAGAGACATCGCCAAGCGGAGAGGAAACAAATCGGATCGCAGGAACGCGTCGAGCCAGCCGAACACCATCAGCGAGAGCACAACCGCCAGCAGCACGCTACTAACGCCGCGCAGCAGCAGCATACGCCGCACCTTGCGGCGGATCGAGGCGACAAGTTGTTGCAAAGGATGATGCATGGAAAATCGCGTTACTGGGAACATCAGGAACCGTCCTTAAATTCGACGAGCCGTGGCCGACGCCGGTTCCCTTCCCCTCATTGTAGTGCTCTCGGGTCAATTTGTAACGTCGTCGGCCGATCGGAAGCAGCCTTACATCATCCCTTTTCGCTTTCGCAACAGCCATTCGGTGACCAGCAGCGCCAAAAACAGCGTCAGCACGCGCCAATTGTTCCACAACTCGACTGGCGGCAGGGATTCGACCTGAACCGCCCTGCCGCGTGGCAGGTCAATCGGCAATGCGTTCAGGTCGGCAATATTGAAGTATTCACCGCGCGATTGCTCGGCCGCCTCCTTCAGGGCGACGACGTCCAATTGCTTTTCGTCCGTTTCCCCCGCCGGAGGGCGGACGACAAACTCGGTTGCCGCTCGGCTGGCCAGCGCGGGCGTGGCCACCCATGCGCGGTAGCGACCACTGGGCAGGTTGCCCGCTTCGGCGGCGAACACGGATCGGTTTTGCGGATCGCGCGACAGAGTGACGTTCATCTTTTTCTTGTCCTCGCTCTCGACCACGACCGAGACGCCGTCGTCCGCCAACGGCGCGCGGCGATCGTCGAAAAATCGGACCCGCACCTGCACCGCATCGCCACGGTCATAGTTCTCGCGTTCGGTGGTGATCTCGACGTCGGCGTTTTCGTCGGCGAACTTGCTGCGGGCAAGGTAGCGGATCGCTTGGATCCAATACCGTGCGAAGTAGGCGTCGCCTACGTTCTCACGCCAGCGATAGGTCTCGTCGGTGGCGTGCCACAGCACCTTGCCCGGCGGGATGAAGTGCAGCGCCAAAAGGGGCAATCGCTGGCCGGCGGCGTCGGTCTTGGTCGGATGTTCCGCGAGGACGCGAACGCCCCGCTTCAGTCGATCCGCCTCGTGCATCCAGTACAACTCCGGCAGAGTCGCCCAGATCCGTTGCGTTTGCTCACGAGAATCGCCCAACTGCATGAAGGCGTGGGTTGCGCCGAAGTCGCTCAGTCTGGCGGCGAACCCTTGCGTGTAAGGCCCGGCCTGCCGCGGGGCCGACAGCGCGGCGCGGTCAATCGGCAAGAGCGTCGCCAGCGGCGTATTTTGGAACGCGCTCGGATTGAACTCGGGGCCGGAAATAATGATCATGCCGCGGCCCAGTTCGGTAACAAAGTCGGAGATATTCTGCAGCACGCTGCTGCTGAGATAGGCGGGATTCAGATCGCCGAAGATCAGCACGTCGTACTCGGCCAAGTCGTCTTTGTTGACCGGGAACACCCGCAGTGCCGATTGGTCGTCCTCGGCATACTCCAAATCGGCTTCCTGTAGGACCGTGCTCAACTCAATCGTTGGATCCCGCTCCAATAGGTGTTTGAGGAAACGATATTCGTAGTTGGGATATCCCTGCGCAAGCAATACGCGAATCTTGGCTTTTTCCACGCGGACGCGCTGTGTCAGCCGACGCGGTTTCTCCGGCAAGCCGGTGGGTGGGTTCTCGATTTCGATGACGTATTCCTTCTCGCCTTCTTCGGTGGGGCGATACGAAATCCGCGCCTCCTGGGTACGCAAATCGGCGGAAATCGCGACCCGCTCGCGCGCCAGTACGGCCGGACTATCCGCTTCGCGGAGTATGACGTCGACGGTTTGCCCCGCCAAGCCGCCCGCTTCCACCTTAAACTGGAAATCGACGTAGTCGTCGACGAACACCACGCGATCGACCAACAGATCGCGCAGCTCCAAATACTTGGCCGGCGTCTCGCTGCCGACGCCGATCATGATCAGCTTGACTCCTTTCCGCCGGGCGTACTGCGCCGCTTCGACCAGCCCTGGGCCGTCGGTATTGACGCCGTCGGTGAATACCACGATCGCGGCCGGCTGCGTGCCGCGCAGGTCGTCGAGCACTTCGCGAATGCCGCTTCCCAGGCGGCTCGACTTGCCGATCGCTTCCAACTCGCGCAAGGCCTCAAGCGAATCGGTCAATTCACTGGCTGGTCTCCGTGCGGCGCCGGCTACGAAGTAGAACTGCACCTGATACTCGTTTCCTTGCTCGCGAAGCGCGGCGGCATTGTTGCTCAGTAGCAGCGCCTTGGCGAGATTGATGCGCGTAGGCGAATCGAAGCCGGCGTCATGCGCTCGTTGGGCGAGCCGTTCGATCACCCTCGGATCGAAGGCGTCGACGTGCTCCATACTGGCCGATTCGTCGACGATGATCGCCAAATAGGGCAAGCTCGTGCGATTGAACATCACCTTCAGGCCGAACAACATGACGAACAGAACCAGCAGTAGCAGACTGATCCGCACGGCGGCCAGCGCCAGCCGCAACTTGTGTCCTGCCTCGGCGCGTTCGGTCAGGTAAAGCGAGACAATCGCCATGCTGCCGGCCACCGTCAGCGCCGCGAAGAGCAGCACCAGCGGCGGCGACCATTGCCAATCGCCGGCAAACTGCCATGTGGTTCCCTCGCCCGCCGGCGGCGGAGCCACGCCAAACAGCGTTAGCAACCAAGTTGTAATTCGTTCGTTCACGACGCGCGACTCCCCAGCCACCAGGCATAGAGACTTTCGGTACATAGCAACAGCAACACGGACAGCAACAGCCACTTGTGCAGCGGAGCGGGCGCGGCGTCGGAACTCCGTTCGACCGGTTCCCCCGTCGCTTCCGCCTCGTCGCTGATCGCGGTGAAACCGGCGGGTAAGTCGCGCGGATCGATCCTTGCTAAATTGCCTTCCCTGGGATTCACATTGACGGCGAACAACTCCTCGGAAGGGCGGCTTTCAAACTCCGCCCGATAAAAGCCTGCCCGTGGCGTATCGTCAAAGCTCCAGCGAGATATGTCCACCGAGGCCCTCCGCGAAGCGGCCTCGTCGCCGTCGCTATTGGGGCCGAACACTTCCACGCGGGCATCGACGGCGCCGGTCGGCAGCGGACCGCCGAAAGCATCTCCCACGGAGACGTTGCGCTGCTGCTGGCGGCTGCCAACGGCGAACCGCCACAGTTCCTGTCCCCAAGGAGTGATCAGTTCCGCCCGAAACAAGTCGGACCAGAATCGGCGACTTTCTTGATCGATCATGCTCTCGGGCGAGGCGGCCGTAGCCACCACGATGCTGCGTCCGCGATGGATTGGCGCCTCGACAATTGCCGGATCTCCGTTGGAAAACTTCAGGACGACACGAGCCGCCGCCTGCTCCCGTAGTTCGTCGCCGGCCAGAGGCGCCAGCGGAAAATAGCGCCAGGTGCGGGCCGCGAGCAGCCCCGTATCGGGCTGGTCTTTCCACGCCGCCAGCAATGGATGGCGATATTCGAGCGGGTCGAACGCCAGCGGCTCGGTCGTCTTGGCCGCCTTGAGTCTGGCAGGCAGCACGCGGGGCGCATCGGGTCCGTCGCCAGCGAGAATCTCGTTGTATCGCTCCGCGATGACTTGGTCTCCCAGAAAGAAGATCAGTCCCCCTCCCTCACGCAGATAGGCGTCGAGCACCTGCGCCTCGGCGGCCGTAAATTGAGCGACGTTCATCAAGAAGATGCAATCGTAACCGCGCAGATCAAGTTCCAACAGCGCACTCTCGGCGACGACTTGCGGCCGGATCAACCGGCTGTCGAGTTCAAAGTCGGTCTCAAGTGAGAAGGCCAGTGGTTCCGCCTCGCCCCGCTTGCCGCTGACCAGCAACGCATTGAGATACGCGTTGACCGGCACCGAAAGGTAACGGTGATTATCGACCTCCAACGAATCAGCCGCCACGGCGATCGTCACCGCGTGCTCGCCCGGTGCGTCGAATCGATATTGAAATAGTATCGGCGGCGACGACTCTCCGGCCGGGACGTCGACAAACTGCTGGTCGACCCGCCGATCGTTCACCATCAGTTCCACCAACTGCCGCGATCGCGGTTGCCCGCCATAGTTGTGAACCGTGGCCTGGATTTGCACAGGCTGGCGGATCGTGGCGAACGGCTCGGCGATGGCTAGTTGCGTGACCGCCAAGTTGTCCGCTCCGCCCGAGCCTAAGGGAACGATCTCCACCGGACCATGCGTGCGTAGTTTGGCGAGCTGCCCATCGATCGGCCGGGAATCGGCCGCGTTGTCATCCGCCGCGGACTCCGCGGCCGGTTCCCAGGTAGCTCGTTGCAAATCGGAAAATATCGTCACGGAATGCGCCGTCAATTGCGGCTGTTCGCGCTTCGCTTCAACAATGACGTTCTCAACCGCCGCCAGCGCCGCGTTCAAGTTGGCGCCGCCGTCGATCGGCATGACCTGCGACACCTCGTCGCGGAACGAACTCTTGTCGAACACGGCCTTGCCAACCACCACCTGCGGCACGTCGGCCATGACGACCAGCGAAAAACCGTCTCCCTGGCCGCTTTCGTCAACCATTTGGACGATTCGTTCCTTGGCGATGTCGAACAGGGAGCGGTCGGCCGAAGTGTATTGCATGGAATAGGAGGCGTCGAGCACAAACACCTGATGCTGCCGCTGACCCGAGGCGAAGCGGGCGGCAACCGATCCGATAAACGGCTTGGCCAGGGCGAACACCACAAGCAGGACGACCGCCGTGCGAATCAACAGGAGCAGCAGTTGCTCGATCCGCACCCTGCGGGAATTTTTCTCGATGGCGGCCAGCAGATATTCCATCGCCGCCCACGGCGCTTCGCGATACTGCCGGCGATTCCAAAGATGGAGCAATACCGGCACCGCCGCGACCGGCAGCCAGACGAGAATCCACGGATTACTGAAGATACTGAGTAGAGCGTTCACGACTTAAACTGTGGATTTGCGAAAATGGATAAAAAGCAATCGACCACTTCAGCCGCTGGCGGCACGCATACGACGAACAGTCAACTCATCCGAATCGATCGGCCGACCAGGAACGACGTCAGCGCCAAGTCGAGCGGTTCGTCGGTGCGGACCTGGACGTATTCCACTTGGTTCGCGCGGCAGCCTTCCTGCAGCCGATGCACGAACTGGCCAAATTCGTGCAAGTACGCCCGCCGCAAGCCACGGGGATCGGCCAGCACCTCGGGCAGGTTTTCCAGTCCCTTGAACAACGTAGTGCGGCGGAAGGGGAAGTTGAGTTCGGCCGGATCAAGCACGTGAAACACCACCACGTCGTGCCGCCGATGGCGAAAGTGCTTCAAGCCGGTCATCATTGCCGCCACGTTGTCGAACATGTCGCTGAAGATCAGCACGATGCCCCGCTTGCGAAGCCGCTCGGCCAGATCGTGGAAGATCGGCCCCGTATTGGTCTTCTTAGCCGATTCGGCCGTCTCCATCACGTGGATCAACTGCTTCAAATGCGAAGGGTTGCCGCTGGGGCGAATGAGCGAGCGGATGCGATCGTCGAACGTTACCAGCCCCACGCTGTCCTGCTGTCGCAGCACCAAATGCGACATCGCCGCCGCCAGGCACTTGGCGTAGTCCGCCTTGGACAGCGCGGCGGCGTCGCTGCGATAGTCCATGCTCTCGCTTGTGTCGAGCAACATGTAGGCGATCAGGTTGGTCTCCTCTTCGTACTGTTTGAGATAATATTTATCGGTGCGGCCATACACCTTCCAATCGAGGTAGCGCAGGTCGTCGCCCGGTGAATACTCGCGATGCTCGGCGAACTCGATCGAGAAGCCTTGGTAGGGACTGCGATGCAAGCCGGCGACGTAGCCCTCCACGATCCGTCGTGCGCGCAGTTCCAGCCCTTGCAAGCGGGCGAGGACTTCAGGATTTAAATACTTGCGAGTCGATTCCACTGGTACTGCCTGCTTCGGCCGGGGGGATGATTTCGATCAATTGTGCGATGATATCGTCCGGCTTGACCCCCTCGGCCTCGGCGTTGAAGTTGGTCATGATGCGATGCCGCAACACGGGCAAGGCGACGGCGCGAATATCTTCCGGCTCGGCGTGGTGACGTCCGTGCAGCACCGCCCGCGCCTTGGCGCCAAGCACCAGGTACTGGCTGGCCCGGGGGCCGGCGCCCCAACTCACGTAGTCGCGCACGAAGGGGGGCGTCTCGCCGTGATCGCGTCGCGTGAGCCGCGTGAATTGCAGCGCGTAGCGCATCACGTGTTCGGCCACCGGCACCTTGCGCACGATCCTTGTCAGTTGCAGGATATCTTCGGCCGACAGCGTCGCGGCGACGTGCGACTCGACGTCGGCGGTGGTGCGGCGGACGATTTCCAGTTCTTCATCCTCGCTGGGGTAATCGACCATGATGTTGAACATGAACCGGTCGAGCTGCGCCTCCGGCAAGGGATAGGTGCCTTCCTGCTCGATCGGATTCTGCGTCGCCAGCACGAAGAACGGTTCCGGCAGGCGGTGCCGGACGCCGCCGGCGGTGACCTGGTGTTCCTGCATTGCTTCCAGCAGCGCCGCCTGAGTCTTCGGCGGCGTGCGGTTGATTTCGTCGGCCAAGATGACGTTGGCGAACACCGGTCCCTCGATAAAGCGAAATTCCCGCGCTCCGGAGGACTTATCTTCCTGAATGACTTCGGTCCCGGTAATATCCGACGGCATCAAGTCGGGGGTGAATTGGATACGGCTGAATTTAAGCGTCAACGCGTCGGCCAGCGTGTGGATCATCAAGGTCTTGGCCAAACCGGGCACGCCCACCAACAAGCAATGCCCCCTGGCGAACAGGGTGATCAGCAGTTCCTCGATCACCTGATCCTGGCCGACGATCACTTTCGACAACTCCGTACGGATTTGCCGATAGGCGTGGTTGAGTTTCTGGACCGCTTGCAGATCGTCTTCGGGCAGCATGAAATGATTCCTGGGGACTCGGCCTTGGCGTCGAACAGCATGAGTTTGTAGGAGTGTTACCTGTCGGCGTCGCCGTCTTGCGAAGGTTCCTGCCGAAAAGCGAAGATCTGACTTCGTGAGACAATCATTGCGAATCCCTCGCCGGCCAACAGGTTGCCGCCGGTGAGCGGGATCGGCAGGTCAGGCCGTGCCAATTGAATGCGGCGATGAATTCGCACGTCGTGGCGGCGCGGTGGCTGCGCGTCGTAAACGACGATCTCTTCGCGGGTGGGCCAATAGACGAAGTTCCGCGACAGCACGCCCCGGCCGTAGCCTTCTTCCGTATTGCCGCTGCCATGCGGCCACACGGCGGCCAGGCTTCCCCCTGCGACGTCGAACCACCACACGTTGTTGCCGGTGGCGATCAGATGACGATCGACGACACCCAGAATATGGACGGGATGCAATTTATTGTGATGCGTCGGCTCGATGGCCCACACCCTCATGCCGGTGGCTGCATCGAGCGCGAAGATGCTCTCGCTGTCCGCGGGGCCTACGAAGACCATATCGTGCGCTACGACGCAGGGATTCGTATCGCGACGAAAATGCGCCGCCAGACGCGAGTACTCTCCTGATTTTACCCGCTGGTAGCGATGCACCCAGAGCGGTTCTCCCCCGGCGCTTTGCAAGGCGGCGACCGCGCCGAGATTGGTGTTCACATACAACACGTCTTCATGCAACGTGAGCAAGTTGTGCGTGATCTCGTTGCGATGGGTGCTGGCGGGCGTGTCGGCCGAGGCCACCATCCGTCTCCACAGAAGTTCGCCGTTGTCGGCGCGGAAACAGGCGACGTGCGATTGCGGCCGGACGTCGCTGCGGCGCATCGCCACATAGAGCCGTTCGCCGTCGGACAGCGGCGCGCCCTCGAACGCCCAGCCTTGTTCGATAAAGTCGGGCATTTCCTTGTTTTGCGGGTACCGCCACCGCAGCGCGCCTTGCTTGTTCAAGTCGAGGCAGACAAGAAAGCTCCCGTCGCGAGCCGGCACATTGTCCGCCGGCCGCGAAGTAATCGGCGACCCCAGTCGGGCGAACAGCAGATTTCCGGCGGAGGTGATCGTATGCCGGGGGTGACCCAGCGACTTGATCGACGATCGCGAGACGCCGGCAAGAGGCACTGCTTGCTCGCCATCCAATCCGCTGGGATAGATCTGCCCGAAGCCGTCGCGGTCGCTCCAGGCCGGTTTGCCCGACTTGAGATCCAACGCGAATACCTGACGACCATTGCTGTAAAACAAATACTCGCCGGCAAGGATCGGATGGATGCTCGGGGCCAGCGCGTCGAGGCGTACCTGCTCCGCCTCGGGAAAATCGTCGTCGACTGGCAATCCAGTGAGCAACGGAGCGGTCCAGGTGGGCCGAGGATAGTATTCAAGCGGCCGACTCACCACCGCATTACGGGCGTTGTCCTTGGCAAAGGTAGGCCAGGCGGCGGGGGCACTATTCGCGGGCCAGGTTGCATTGTCGGCCAGCATCGTCCCCAGGAACTCCGCCAGATCGACCTGCTTGCCGCCAAGTCGGCCGGTCGCGAGCGGATGGAGCTGCTTGAGCAACGCGATTTCCGTCGCCGCGCGGTCCGTTTCGCCGGCGAAGATGGAAACTAGCGCCAACCGGGCGCGGACCTCGGCCAGCGATAGATCGGTATCGGGGTAGGCCAGCCATCGCGGCGCGGCGTCGCGAGACGCAAACTGCGACAAGACTTCCGACGACTCCTCGCCTGCCAAGTCGTACCCGTCGATGGCAATCCAAGCGGGCGCTCCCCCGGTGCCCCGCATCAAGGGACTGATCTGTTGCCACCAGCGGCGGGCCGTCGAAGAATCTCCCCTTTCCATCGCATGCTCGCCAAGCAATAGCATGGCGTCGTCGCCGTGCGAACTGCAATAGAACTGCTCCACGATGCGACGCAGCAAGACTTCGTCCCCCGTTTCGCGAGCCTGCTGGAACCATTGCTCCGCTTGCGGGTCGACCCGTTGACGATACAGTTGCAACGCCGGCGGCGGCAATTTGGCGATCTGCAGATGGCAATAGTCGCGCAAGGTGATGTAGCGGTTGTCGTCCAGCGGCATCAATTGATCGCCATACTGCTGCTGCACTTGGCGCAACGTCTCGATTGCGTCGTCCCAGTTCTCATTGGCCGTGAAGGCGCGAACGCTTTCCAAGCTGGTGCGGGCGCCGCCGGGGACGTCGGCAATTTGCACCGAGTCGGACAACTCGAAGCGGGAAGAAAGCGTGATCGGGGGACCAATAAACGGCGCCTGGGCGGTCGCTTGCGACGCCGTCATGCTGCTGAGCCAAACGATGCAGATCGCACCGCGAAGGCTGGGGAATCGAGATGAAGACTGCCGGCCCATGCACTGACTCGTATCGCAGGATACGTCGCGACGTGATACTAACAAGTTATGTTACTGCAACTTACGACTTCTTGCCGTAGTATAGAGCAGGCCCGAATATCGGGAAAGCACGATTCGCCGTCGCATTCCACCCTTCGTAGCGACAGGTCGCGTCCGAACATTGGGAAAGTCTCGCTAAGGCAAAGCAGGCCAGCACCTTAGACCACCCAGCCTGGAAGTTTCCGCTAAGCCTTGGGGGGCGATCCTTGCATCAGCCAGCCGGCGGTAAACAGCACGACACCCGCGACCATAATCACCAGCATGTCGGCCACGCCAAAGTTGTCGCGGCCTAGCGCGCCGGTGGTTTCCCAGAAAATCGCCAGCGGCAGCAACAACAGCGCTGCACCTTGCATGAGTCGGCCAATGGTATAACGCATGGCGGAGGTTTGA
>JBBDLY010000364.1:0-3007 GCA_040878585.1 Pirellulales bacterium | reverse complement strand
CGCCTTGGTCGTCGCCGCAACCGTGACACGAGTGCGCCGTTGCACTCGTGCGAATTTGACTTCCGAAATGTTAGAGAGTTTCCATGCCTTTACTTGTTGTCGGCTCCGTCGCGCTCGATTCCATTCAAACGCCGCACGAAACGCGGGACAACGTCGTGGGCGGGTCGGCGGTCCATTTTTCGGTGGCGGCGAGCTACTTTTCCGGCGTCAAGCTGGTGGGGGTCGTCGGTGAGGATTTCCCGCCCGAGCACACGCAATTTCTTGAATCGCGTGGCATTGATACCGCCGGCTTACAGGTCGAACCGGGCGGAAAGACCTTTCGCTGGCGCGGCAAATACCTAGAGAACATGAACGACCGCGAAACCCTGGAAGTCCATCTGAACGTGCTGGAGCACTTCAATCCTCAACTCTCCGACGCCTACAAACAGAGCCGCTTCGTCTTTCTGGCCAACGGCTCGCCGATCACGCAACTCAACGTGTTGAACCAGATGAACGGCCCGCGGCTGGCCGTGGCCGACACGATGGACTTGTGGATTGAGATCCAGCGCGACGAATTGATGGAACTACTCTTGAAGATCGACGGCCTGGTGCTCAACGACATGGAAGCCAAGATGCTCACCGGCGAGGAGAACCTGGTCCGCGCCGGGCACGCGGTCCGCAAGCTGGGTCCGAAGTTCGTGATTCTCAAAAAGGGAGAACATGGGGCGATGTTCTTCAGCGAGCACGAAACCTACGTGTTGCCCGCCTATCCGACCGAGCATGTCGTCGATCCGACCGGCGCTGGAGACAGCTTCGCCGGGGGCATGTTGGGCTACCTGGCCGAGCAGGACAACTTCGAACCGAAGACACTCAAGGAGGCGATGGCCTACGGCACCGTCACGGCCAGCTTCAACGTCGAGGACTTCAGCCTCGACCGCATGAAGCGGGTAACTCGCGACGACATCGACCGCCGACTGGCTGAGTACCGCAAGATGCTCACGTTTTAGTACGCGGTCGTCTGCGGCTGGAAGCCGCAAACACGCTGGCTCCGCGGCTGGAAGCCGCGGTCACGTCGGGGTGATTTTGTCCGCCAGCGCAAGGTGGAGCGTTCGTTTTGCGCATTCGTCGGACCGTTTTGAAGAAAATCGCCCTTTCGGCGTGGTAGGCGCGTAACGCGGCCGGCTACTTCTGGTTAAATTGGTGGCTGAAACCTGGACCACTTCCGGCCCGTGAAGCCGAGCCGGCGAGGCGAGACCTCTCCTACTGAGTTGCCATGGCAAACCGAGATTTTGACGTCGTTGTTGTCGGGGCCGGCGTGATCGGCGTGTTTCACGCCTACGCCGCGGCGCAGCGCGGGCTGCGAACCGCGCTGCTGGAGCAAGACGACCTACCGCGGGAGGCGTCGGTTCGCAATTTCGGCATGTGCGTTCCTTCCGGCATGCAGCCGGGACGTTGGCACGGACTGGCCGAACGGAGCGCGGCGATCTACCACCGGCTGGCGGAAGCAGGCGCCGTCGAGCTGCAGCGCGGCGGCACGCTGTACGTGGCCGAAACCGAACTGGAAGCCGCCGTCGCCGAGCAGTTCGCCCGACTGGCGCCTAGCCTGGGCTATCGCTGTCGCCTGCTGACCGCCGCGGAGACTGTGGCGCTCAATCCAGCCGTGCGGCCGACCTACGCCCGAGCCGGCTTGCTGTTCGCCGAGGAGCTGCGATTCGAGGCGAACCACATGCTGCCGCGGTTGATAACCTGGCTTGTTGAACGAGGCGACGTCGCCTATTTCCCCAGACGGCTTGCCCGTCGCGTCGAGGCGACGGCCCAAGCGGTAAGCGTCATTACCGAACAGGAAACGTTTCGTGGCCAGTTCACTATTATCTGCAACGGTGCCCGGGTGCGCGATTTACTGCCGCAGGTGTTCGCCGGCGCCGAACTGACATTCTGCAAGCTGCAAATGCTGCGAACCGCTCCGCAACCGCAATTGCAACTGACAACCCAACTGGGGTCCGGCTTGAGCCTGTATCGTTATCCGGCCTTTCAAGAAGTACCCGCTTGGGAAGCGTTGCACCGCGAAATGAAAGAGAACGAATATGCGCGGCGCGGCATTCACCTGCTTGCCGCGCAGGACGCCGACGGACGGATCGTGCTGGGGGACTCGCACAGCTACAGCAGTCAGCGGCCCGACGAATCGCGCGACGCGCGGACCGACGAGTTGATTCTCGATTATGCCCGCCGCATGCTCGATCTGCCGACGATGGAGATCGAGGACCGCTGGTGCGGGATCTACACCGAGCGCGAAGACGCCGAGCCATTCCGAACCGCGATCGACGAGCGGATTCATATCCTCACTGCGGTTGGGGGACGCGGCATGACCTGCGGCCCGGCGTTGGCCGAATGGAACCTGCAACAGATAATCCACACGCTCAACAAAACGCTTGTATCCGACGCGGCGACGCCGAGCGTGGACGACGATTCGCTAACCACCCGTTAATCTTCCTGGAGCAACCACTTCAATGATTCATACGCCTCGCCACCTTGCCTTGATTGTTTTCGATCTGGCCGGCACCACCGTCGATCACGGCTGCTTTGCTCCGATTGCCGCGTTCATCGGCGCGTTCGCCGAAATGGGGATCGAAGTTACGCCGGCCGCCGCCCGCGGCCCGATGGGCCTCAAGAAGATCGATCACGTTCGCGAGCTGACGCGACTGCCGGAAGTCGCCAAGCAATGGCAAGCCGCCCAAGGCCGAGAGTTTACCGAAGCGGACGTACACGACATCTACGCGCGGTTCGTGCCCCGGCAACTGGCAGTCGTCGAGGAGCACGGCGAATTGATTCCCGGCTTGCTCGATACGTTGGCCTATCTGCGCGAGCGCGGCATCAAGACCGGCACGACCACCGGCTATTTTGGCGAGGCGGCGGAGATCGCCTATCGCGCGGCCGCCCGGCAAGGTTTTGAACCGGACAGCCACGTGAATCCCGAACACGTACCGGCCGGCCGCCCCGCCCCCTGGATGATCTATCGCAACATGGAGGC
>JBBDLY010000363.1:0-3008 GCA_040878585.1 Pirellulales bacterium | reverse complement strand
CTGTAGGCGACCGGATATTCTCCCGGCGTGCCGCCCACCAGCACGAGGCCGTCGCGATTCACTCCATAGTGCGGACGGACCCGGTTGCCGGACTGGCGGCATATGGAATCGAGCAGCGGCCACAATTCGCCGGCGAGTGGCAACTCGACCGGACCATCGTTGAATGAGCCGTAGCTGTCGCCCAGGTAAATCCGGTTGCCTGTCTGCTCGGCAATGGCCAGCACCATCTCGGAGGCGTCTCCGGTGGCAACCGGCAGCCGCACTGTTCCGGCGCGCCACAGGTCGTCTAAGTGCATGTCATGGAGCAAGTTGATCGCCCGCCGGCGAACCTCGGGATTGTCGCTTTTGGCGGCTGCCTCAAGTTGCCCTCGGGCGTCGTTTCCAGCTTGCTTCAACGCGGCGGTCGCTTGCTCGCGGTGTAGGTATTGCCGGGCGCCGAGATCCTCGACCAATCGCGCGATGCGGATGCCCGTAGGCGGCTCCTGCTGGGCCGCCAATTGAGTAACCGAGGTGAGAACCAAAAGGACTGCCGCCAACGGCAGAATCCGACGGGCGAAACCATCCATCATGAGCCTTTCAGGAATCGAGCAGGCCCCCCCGCTCCATCGGCGTTATGCCGGATTGTTCGCCGTCGTTCGAGGGTGCGTATTCCTGGAGGTGGGCGGGAGGGTAAGCATTGCGACAAGACGGGTCAAGAGAGAACGCAACAGCGGAAACACGCGAACTTCGGATCGTTTGAGCCGGTCTGCATATCAACCACGGCGCGTACCCGATGGCGATTGCACCAGGGGGTTAGTATAATTTTCGCGAACAACCGTAGCCGAATTCTCCAGAACCCAGACCGTCCGTAGCGGAAGTTTGCCTAGAATCGAGACAGGAACCGGCAGAGTTCGTCAAGGATTCCGACGACAAGTAGCGGAATTCGCGAAGAATCCCGATTGGAACCTCTCGCCAGCTTCCTTGGAATTCTGGCAAACTAGCTACATCCTTTATTGCCGATTGAAATGCCATGAAACGAATTGCGATCCTTGGCGCCACCGGCTACACCGCCGTCGAACTGATCAAGCTGTTGCTGCGGCATCCGGAGGTGGAAATCACCACACTTACCAGCCGCCAGGAGGGGAATCCGCCGATCAGTTCGGTCCATCCCTCGTTGATGAACCGGCTCGATCTGAATCTCGAGAATCTCGACGTCGCCCAGGTCGCTGCGCGCGCCGACTGTGTCTTTAGCTGTTTGCCGCATGGTGCGTCGGCGGCAAGCATCGTCGGGCTGCTCGATGCCGGGTGTCGCGTGATCGACTTTAGCGCCGATTACCGTCTCAACGACGTCGCCACCTATGAAGAATGGTACGGCGTGCGGCATCCCGATCCTCAGCGCGTGCCCGACGCCGTTTATGGTCTGCCGGAATGGTTTCGCGCGTCGATTGTCGACGCACAACTAGTGGCCAACCCTGGCTGCTACCCGACGTCGGCGATCCTTGCGCTGGCGCCGTTGCTGAAGGCAAAGATGATCGACCCGGCGGAGATCATCATCGACAGCAAGAGCGGCGTCTCCGGAGGCGGACGAACCCCAAAGTTGACGTTCCATTATCCCGAATGCAACGAAAGCATCTCGGCGTACAACGTCGGCCGGCATCGGCATGGACCGGAGATCGAGCATATTCTCGGCAACGCCGCCGGTCAGCCGGCCGAAGTGATTTTCACGCCGCACCTGACGCCGATGGATCGCGGCATCCTGTCGACCGCTTACAGCCGACCTGTGAGCGCAGTCACCGAGGAGGACGTGCTGGAAGTACTCGCCGGCACCTATGCGAACGAACCGTTCGTGCGAGTCGTCGAGCATCTGCCGGGCACTAAGGACGTCAGCGGCACCAACTATTGCGACATCACTGCCCGGGTCGTGCGAGGGCGGATTATCACGATCAGTTGCATCGACAATCTCATCAAGGGCGCCTCCGGGGCGGCGGTGCAGAACTTCAATGTGATGTACGGACTCAACGAAAGCACGGCCCTCGTATAACACAAGTAGGAGCAATCATGTCTGTCTCGCTACCAAAACAGTTTCAAGTCGGCGGCCTGCATTGCGGCTTGAAGCGCAATCCGAATAAACAGGACGTGGCCATCGTGTTGAGCGAACGTCCCGCCGTGGCGGCCGGCGTGTATACGACGAATTTGGTCTTCGCCGCGCCGGTGGCGATCGATCGCGAGCGGACACCGGGCAATTCGCTTCGCGGGGTCGTAATCAACAGCGGCAACGCCAATGCCTGCACCGGCGAGCGCGGACTAGAAGACGCCCGTCGCATGACCGCCATTGCCGCCGAGGCGTGCGGTTGCCAGCCGGAGGAAATGCTGGTGCTGTCGACCGGCATCATTGGCGAGTTCCTGCCGATGGAGAAGATTGACGCGGGGGTCCGCCGCGTGGCTGAGGCTCTCGGCCGGGATGAAGAACACATGGTTGCCGCGGCCCGCGGCATGATGACGACCGATACGTTTCACAAACTCATTAGCCGTCGGCTCGATCTGCCTAGCGGCCCGGTCACGCTTACCGGCTTTTGCAAGGGGGCGGCGATGATCGGCCCCAATATGGCGACCATGCTCGGCCTCGTTCTCACCGACGCCAACGTGCCCGCGGAGGCGGCCCAGGCGATGCTTCGCGAAATCACGGAAGAGACCTTCAACTGCATCAGTGTCGAAGGTCACATGAGCACCAACGACACCGTGCTGCTGTTGGCCAACGGTGCCGCCAGTTCCGAGCCGCTGGCTGGCGAGGAGTTGGCCGCCTTTCAGCGGGAACTATTGTTGCTCTGCACCGAGTTGGCCAAGCTGATTCCCCTCGACGGCGAGGGGACCGACCATGTGATCGAGATCCAAGTGTGCGGCTGCCGCGACCGCGCCGCCGCCCGGCAGATCGCCAAGACGATTGCCGAAAGCGCTTTGGTAAAAACGGCCGTCGCCGGCGCCGACCCCAACTGGGGCCGCATCGTCTCGGCCGCCGGCTACGCGGGCGT
>JBBDLY010000362.1:0-3027 GCA_040878585.1 Pirellulales bacterium | reverse complement strand
CTATCAACGGTGCGACGACGGCGGGTATCACCTCTTCAGCCCCGGCTACAACGGCATGGACGACGGCGGCAGCGCGACCGATTATCATGAAGACTATTCCGAGATCGACGACGACATCGTGCTGCGGGTGCCGGTGCAGGAACCGCCGGGACTGTAGCGGGATTCGCCTAGAATTCCGAGGGTTCATCACCGACTCCAGCGCATCGGAACTCTACGCGAGTTCCGCTACATCCCACACGTAGCGGAATTCGCCTAGAATTCCGCGGCGGGGGAGTTGGCGTTGCGATTGAGGCAACGCGTGCGCAGGGTTCGCGGAAGTCTCGGCGACTTCCGCTACGTTCAGGAATGCCCAGTGGTAGGTCAGGCATTCCTGCCTGACCCAATACGCAAACTGTTGCCTACAGGAGGGAGCTTGCAGCGACTTGCCGCTCCGAAATCCAGCGGCGAAACTAGTCAACTCTTCTTTGATCAGGCAGGAATGCCTGATCTACCTTGCTTGCAGCGGATTGCCGCTTCAAAAGCCAGCGGCGAAACTTGTCAACTCTTCTTTGGTCAGGCAGGAATGCCTGACCTACGTTGACTCATCCCGCTCGGCATAGGACATTTAGGGGTCAGGGATCAGGGGTCAGGGTTCAGAAATGAACGCACGACTGTTGACCCTGAAACCCGCTCCCTGAAACCTGACCCCTGAAACCTGAAACCTGAAACCTGCTCCCTGAAACCTCACCATGCCTAAACGCGCACTCATCACCGGCATCACCGGACAGGACGGCACCTACTTGGCCGAGCATCTGCTCGATCAGGGGTACGAGGTGCATGGCATGGTCCGCCGCACCAGCGGCGACAAAATGGAGCGGCTCGACTATCTCCGCGACCGGCTCACGCTGCATGCCGGCGATCTGCTCGATCAGCTTTCCATCGTCCGCTTGATGGAACTGGCCCAGCCCGACGAAGTTTACAATCTGGCCGCCCAAAGCTTCGTGCCGGCCAGTTGGGAGCAGCCGCTGCTGACCGGCGAGTTCACCGGCCTGGGCGTCACGCGGGTGTTGGAGGCGATCCGCACGCTCGACGCCAACATCCGCTTCGTGCAGGCCAGCAGCAGCGAGATGTTCGGCAAGGTCCGCGAGGAGCCGCAGAACGAACAAACCCCTTTCTGGCCCCGCAGCCCTTACGGCGTGGCCAAGGTGTACGGGCATCACATCACGGTGAACTACCGCGAGAGCTACGATATCTTCGCCTGCAGCGCGATCATGTTCAATCACGAGTCGCCGCTGCGGGGCAAGGATTTTGTCACCCGCAAGGTGACCGACGCCGCCGCGCGGATCAAGCTCGGCGTGCAGCAGAAACTCAAGCTCGGCAACATGGACGCCCAGCGCGACTGGGGTTTTGCGGGCGACTACGTGCGGGCGATGTGGATGATGCTACAGCACGACACGCCGGACGACTACGTGATTGCCACCGGCGTGAAGCACTCGATCCACGAACTGGTCGAGATCGCGTTCGGCCACGCGGGACTCGATTGGCAGGAGCATATCGAGACCGACCCGGCGCTGCTGCGGCCCGCCGATGTGAACACGCTCTGCGGCGACGCGAGCAAAGCAAAGCAAGAACTCGGCTGGGAACCGACGGTGTCGTTCCAGCAACTGATCGAAATGATGGTCGAGGCGGATTTGGAAAGAGTTCGGAAGGAATGACGAATGTCGAAATCCGAATGACGAAGGAATGACGAAACCAGAATGACGAACGGATGGTTCGACATTCGTCGCCAGGAGTTGAAACCGCTAATAGACGCTAATGTTCGCTGATAATTGAGCATCTCTATTACCGATTCGTGAAGATACGTGTTCCCATTCTCCTTTTCCAATTAGCGCCTATTAGCGTCCATCAGCGGTCCAACAGGAATCACGCACCATGAAACTCTCCATCGTCGGCACCGGCTATGTTGGCCTGGTCACCGGGACTTGCTTTGCCGATAGCGGCAACCAGGTGACTTGCGTCGATATCGACGCGGCCAAGGTCGCGCGGCTGCGGCGGGGCGAGATTCCGATCTACGAGCCGGGCTTAGCCGAACTGGTCGAGCGGAACGTGCATGCCGGCCGGTTGCAGTTTACCACCGACCTGAAGGCGTCGCTCGACGAGGTCGACATGGTCTACCTGGCCGTCGGCACGCCGGGGGCGGAGGACGGCTCGGCCGATTTGTCGGCGCTGTGGAAGGTGGCCGACGCACTGGCCCCGCACCTGCCGACCGAGGCGATCGTGGTCGTCAAGAGCACCGTGCCGGTGGGGACCAACGACAAGCTCTACCAGCGGCTCAACGAAGCGACCGGGCGGGAGTGCCATGTCGCCAGCAACCCGGAGTTTCTCAAGGAAGGGGCGGCGCTGGACGACTTCACCAAACCGGACCGCGTGGTGGTGGGCGTCCGCAGCCAGTACGCGGCCGATCAATTGAAGAAACTCTACTCGCCGTTTCTGCGCACGGAACATCCGTTTCTGGTGATGTCGCCGGCGAGCGCGGAGATGACCAAGTACGTGGCCAACGCGCTGCTGTCGACGAAGATCAGCTTCATCAATGAAATGGCCGCCTTGTGCGCGGCCACCCGGGCCGATATCGACGACGTGCGACGGGGCATCGGGCACGATCAGCGGATCGGCTTCGCCTTCCTGTTCCCCGGCGTCGGCTACGGCGGCAGTTGCTTTCCCAAGGACGTGCGGGCGCTGGCCCAGTTGGCCGCCGCGCACGGCGTCGACCCGCGGCTGCTGCTGGCGGTCGACGCCATCAACGAAGCGCAAAAACAGGTGCTGCCCTCGCTGGTTCGCAAGCACTTTCAGAACGATCTGTCGGGCAAGTCCATTGCCGTCTGGGGCCTGTCGTTCAAGCCTAAGACGGACGACATTCGCGAAGCCCCGGCGCTGGTGCTGATCGACGACCTGCTGGCCGCCGGCGCGAAGCTGCAAGTCCACGACCCCGAAGCAATGGAGAACGTGCGGGCCGTCTACGGCGACCAGCTCAGCTATGCCGACGTGCCG
>JBBDLY010000361.1:0-3040 GCA_040878585.1 Pirellulales bacterium | reverse complement strand
CATGCAGGAAGAATTTTGAAGTCCTGTCTGAACCTGTCTCTGGCAATGACCGTGTCCCTTGCCGTGCTGTCGGCGTCCGCCGCCGCCGTGCGAAGTGCAACTGGTCCTGGACCCGGAGTTCACAGCGGAGGTTCCGCCAAGTCCGTCGCGCGAAGCCGGACGCCACTTGGTGCTGGAGCCGGAATACCTGGCCGAGTGCCACGGCGACGCCGGCAGCCAGCAGCAGGTGGTACCGTACGACTGAGCGCCACGCAGACGTGTTTATTGAGGCCTTCCCAGGGCGGAACGCTGCCGCTGCGCGCCCCGCTCCACGGCCCGACACCCGGCGCAGCAATTCGTCCCTCTCAGGCAGTTTAGGTCGTAAGTCGTTTTTGCATCGTCGGTTGGGTCGCGGTCTGCTGGCCCCAAGCAGAACCTGCTGAGCATGTTTTCCATTATTTCTCAAAAAAAAGACGGGCCAGATGCTTGATTCGGGACCACCGTTTGAAGAAGATAAGAGCACAACTGCATCGCCCCGGAGTTAAACGCTACTTAAAACACCCATGTTCTGCTCACTCGCTTCGCACTCACTGAAGAAGAACCACAAATCCATCGCGTCCGCGCGGTCGATCCGTGGTTTTTTTACGCGCCGGCGCGCCACTCTAGGCAAGCCGGCCATTCAAAACGCCTATCAGTTATCAGTAGCTTGAAGCAGGATTCAATTATTCCTTTGGAGGAAATTTGATGGAAAAGTTCAACGGGTGGGAAAAGTGGAAACCAGCGGTGCTTGCGGTCGTGGTCGCCGGTCTTGTCATCGGCACGGGCAGGGTGGGCCACGCAGGGCTGATCGTCAGCGGCATTCCCGATGCGAGCCATGCCACACTGAAGCTGTGGATGAGCGCCGACGTCGGCGTGTTTAGCGACGCCGGAACAACGCCGGCGGTCGACGGCGGCGATGTGGTTCAGTGGAACAACCGCTCGACGGCGGCCGGCGCCGGCAGCAACGCCACCGCCGTCGGCACGCCCACGTTTCACACCACCGGCGGGATCGGCGGCAAACCCGTGGTTCGATTCAATGGAACGGATGAATACTTCAACGAGACGGTCAGCATCGGCGGGCCGAAGACCTTTTTCCTGGTGCTCGACGCCGCGGCGTCAGGCACGTGCTGCTCCGGCGGCATCGGGACCCGGACGAGCGGCTCCACCAATTACAACGGCCTCGAAGTCATTCTCGACGGCAGCGATACGAAGTTCTTTGCCGACTTCCCAACCGCCGGTCTCGGCGGTGCCACGGTGATTACCAATACGCCGACCATCGGGGTGCTGACTTACGACACGACCGGCACGACGATTTACATCAACGGACTGAATGTCGACGCCTCCAACGCATCGGACTGGACGCGGGGCGGCACCACCTACCAGATCGCCACGAGGAACAACGAGTTTTCGCGGTTCCTCGACGGCGACATCGCGGAGCTTTTGGTTTACGACGAGGTGCTCTCCACCGATGACATCAACGCAGTGGGTTTCTACCTGGAGGATAAGTACGGCATTGCCAGCACGTTTACGAACCCGAACCCCATCCCCGAGCCGTCGACGCTGGCGCTAGCGGGAATCGCCCTGGCCGGGCTGGGGCTCTTCACTTGGGCGAGCGGCGGAATGAAAGTTACCGGAAATTGGCATTTGTGAAAACGCAAAAAGTCGTCAGTCTATTGTGAAATCAGGGGGCCTGTTTTCACGAGGATGGCTCGTCATGGAAGATCGAGTGGATGCGCTGCTGTTATCCGCGGCGAAGCAACTGAAGGGGCGTTTTCGTCAAAAATTCCTTGCGGAAGTCTGCACAACGCTCTGCGATGGGAGTCCCCGAAAAACTGAGGCCCGGTTTGGCTGGGGGCGAGAGACCGTGGCCAAAGGACTTCGCGAGCCTGCGGAATCGACAACGACATCCGCTGAAAAGTCGCGTCGTGGTCGGCAGCGAAGCGAACAAAAGAATCCGCAGTTGGCCATCGATATCCGCTTGATTGTCGAACCCCATACCCATTCAGATCCCGAATTGAAGGCTTCGCGACAGTACACCAATCTGTCAGCGGCCGAAGTGCGGCAAGCGCTGGCGGAGCGAGGTTACTCAGAGGACGAATTGCCCAGTGAACGAACACTCCGCGATATTCTCAACCGCATGAACTATCGGCTCAAACGAATTCAAAAGGGCAAGCCACTCAAGAAGACAGCAGAAACCGATGCGATTTTCGAGAACGTCAAGGCGGTGCGTAAGGCATCGCAAGACGAACCGGAAATCTTAGAGATATCAGTGGACACCAAGGCAAAGGTCAAATTGGGCGAATACTCGATGGGGGGAAAAAACCAGAACCGACAGCCAAGGCAAAGTAACCAAAGGCTGGGATCATGATCCGCCAGCCAAAGAGAAGTTAGTTCCGCTTGGCATCTTGATTCTCGCCACGGGGGCCTTGACCCTGTTGTTTGGCTGCCATGAAACGAGCGACTTTTGGGGCGACTGTTTACGAATGTGGTGGACGAGTGTTCGCAGCAAGTTTCGCAACGTCAGACGTCTGGTGATTTATCTCGACAACGGCCCCAAGAACTCTGGACGGCGAACGCAGTTTCTTAAACGAATGATCGAGTTCGCCGACTGGTCTGGTTTGGAGATTCACCTGGTCTACTATCCACCCTATCACAGCAAATACAATCCGATTGAGCGGTGCTGGTCTTCGTTGCAGCACAAATGGAATGGGGTGCTGCTCACCTGTTGGGAAGTTGTTCAGGCTTGTGCCTTGCGGATGACATGGAAAGGTATTCATCCAAGTGTTGAGAGAGTCGAGGGCGAATACCCAACCGGCATCAAAGTGCCGCCAAAAGAAATGAAAGAACTCAACAAGCGACTTGAACGATCCACCGACTTGCCCAAGTACGACATCCTGATCAAACCAAAAATACCTCGCGGCAGGTAAAAACTATCCTGCCGTTCGCCTAAAGAGCGTCTACCCTAAACCGTACTTTTTGCGGCCTTGGCGGTGGTTTTTGGTGTTGGTATCGGGGGAAATGC
>JBBDLY010000360.1:0-3050 GCA_040878585.1 Pirellulales bacterium | reverse complement strand
GCTCCAGCCGCACAAGGCGGCTGGGGGCGTGAGGAAAATGTGGGTAATGACAAGGCATGAATGCCGGGCCTAATACCGTTTCGCGGAGAAGCCCCGTAGAACGGGGCTGAGGACATCCTCCTTCACATCCATCGCAAACCTTTCATTTACCCAGCCATCATCATGCTCGATCGCAAATTCATTGTTGAGAACGTCGACCTGGTCAAACAGAACTGCGCCAACCGTGGTGTGACGGTCGACGTCGACCGCTTTCTCGACCTGGAAGAACAGCGGAAGGCCAAGCAGGCCGAGGCCGAGGATTTCAATCGCCGGGCCAACGAGGTCAGCAAGAGCATCGGCCAGGCCAAGGACAACGAGCAGCGTGAAACGCTTAAGGAAGAAGGCCGCCAGCTTCGAGAGCAGAAGGACGCCGCCGCCGGCGAAGTCGACGAAGTTCTTGCCGAGATGGAAGAGATCCAGCGGCGGATTCCCAACCTTTCGCATCCCGACGCGCCGATCGGAGTCGACGACAAGGCGAATCTCGAAGTCGCCCACGGCCAGACCCCGCTGCCGAAGTTCGACTTTCAACCGCTCGATCACGTCGAGTTGGGCCAGCGACTCGACCTGTTCGATTTTGAAGCGGGGGGCCGCGTCGCGGGGCATGGCTTCTACTATCTGAAGAATGAAGCGGTGCTGCTGGAATTGGCGCTGCAGCAGTATGCCCTCAGCGTGCTGCTGCCGGAAGGTTTTGTTCCCACCATCACGCCCGACCTGGCCCGCAACGAGATTCTGCAAGGCATCGGTTTCATTCCCCGCGGCGAAGAGACGCAGATTTACAGCGTCGAGAACACCGACCTCAGCCTGGTCGCCACCGCCGAGATTACGCTCGGAGGCATGCATTCCGGCGACGTGTTCGAGGCCGAGCAACTGCCGCTGAAGTACTGCGGCATCAGCCATTGCTATCGCACCGAGGCGGGGGCGCACGGCAAGGCCACTCGCGGCCTGTACCGGGTGCATCAATTCACCAAGGTCGAGATGTTCGCCTACACCGAGCCGCAGCAGAGCGAGGCCACGCTCGACTACTTTCGCGAGTTGGAATGCCGCATCTTCGACGGCCTGGGCATTCCGTTTCGAGTGGTCGACACGGCCACCGGCGACCTGGGGGGGCCGGCCTATCGCAAGTTCGATCTGGAAGCCTGGATGCCCGGCCGCGGCGACGGCGGCGAGTATGGCGAGGTGACCAGCACTAGCAATTGCACCGATTATCAAGCGCGGCGATTGAACATTCGCTTCCGCAAGAAAGGAGAGAAAGGAACCCACTTCGCCCACACGCTCAACGGCACGGCGGTGGCGATCAGCCGCGCGATCATCGCGGTCTTGGAAAACTACCAGCAAGCCGACGGCTCCGTCCTGATCCCCGAAGTGCTGCAAAAATGGGTTGGCAAGGAGCGGATCGAACCACGGTCTCCGGCTTAGTTCACCCGCTGATTTGCCACGCGGACGGCGCTCAACTACATTCAATATGCTAGGGTAGCGGGATTCGATAGAATTCCGCGGAAGTACAGCTTGCTTCGATGCAGCGGAACTCTTGGCGAGTTCCGCTACGATGTAGCTGAATTCGCGGAGAATTCAGACGCAGCGGAGAACGTGCCCCGGCGCTGCGGAACTCTCCGCGAGTTCCGCTACGTGTTGCTATACTTCGGAACTCTCCGCGAGTTCCGCTACGTCGAATTAATCCGAACATCGAGTTGGCACTGCCACCAAAAGACTCCGGGAAAACTTCTCGCATGACTTCACCCGCCGATTCACCCCGCTTGAGTTTGTCGCGTCGCCGCTGGCTTCAGTCGACCTCCGCCGCTTTGGCCGGCGGGGCGGCGCTCGGTCTGGCCCCGCCGGCCGTGGCCGTCGACGCGGCGCCCGTGGCGACGGCGGCGCGACCGTCGTTTCGCTATTGCTTGAATACCAGCACCATTCGCGGTCAGGACGTTGCGGTTACCGATCAGATCGACATCGCCGCGGCGGCGGGTTACGACGCGATCGAGCTGTGGATTCGCGACGTGGCGAAGTATGTCGAGGGGGGCGGATCGCTGCCCGACTTGAAACAGCGGATCGCCGACGCGGGACTGACGGTTGAAAGTTCCATCGGGTTCTGCGCCTGGATCGTCGACGACGAGCAGCAACGCAAAGAAGCGTTGGAAACCGCGCGGCGCGACATGGAGATGATCGCCCAACTGGGCGGCATGCGGATCGCCGCTCCACCGGTCGGCGCCACCAATCAGGAAAATCTCGATCTGTTCGCCGCCGCCCAGCGGTATCGGGCGTTGTTGGAATTGGGCGCGTCGATCGGGGTCGTGCCACAATTGGAGTTGTGGGGCTTCTCGAAGTCGCTAAGCCGATTGGGCGAGGTGATGTTTGTCGCCGTGGAGAGCGGCCATCCCCAGGCTTGCGTGATGCCCGATGTGTTTCACATCTACAAGGGAGGCTCCGACTTCACCGGCTTGAACCTCCTGGCCGGCGACGCCATGCACTGCTTTCACATGAACGATTACCCCGCCGACCCGCCGCGAGACAAGATCGGCGACGCCGATCGGGTTTACCCCGGCGACGGCGTGGCCCCGCTGGGAGAAATCCTGCGCGGTCTCCATCGATGCGGCTTCCGCGGCGTGCTGTCGCTGGAACTGTTCAACCGAGAATACTGGCAGCAAGACCCGCAGCTCGTCGCCAATACGGGACTCCGCAAGATGAAGGAGTCGGTCGCCAAGGCGTTCGCAACGTAAAACTACGGAACCCGCAATTTTGCCCGCAAAGCATTCATTCAAGGAGACAACCATGCAATCTGGTTTCCCTCCGCGGCGTGGGCTGCTCGCGTTCGCTACCATTCTGTCGCTCGCCCTGCTGGCGCCGACGGCCCTACTGGCTGAGCCGATTTCGCTGGAAGAGCTTAAGCAGATGGGGAGCCAGCGTATGCCCGCCGATCAGATTCTCCAAGCCGCCACGGCGCGCGGCCTGGGCTTCGAGATCACGCTGCCCAATGAACGTCAACTGCGCCGTAGCGGTTTCTCGCGGGCGGC
>JBBDLY010000359.1:0-3051 GCA_040878585.1 Pirellulales bacterium | reverse complement strand
ACACGATAAAGCTATGCCGTTTGGTCTGCGTGACCACGCCGTGCCGGGCGTCGACTAGGATGATCGCCAGATCGCAAGTGCTGGCCCCAGTCGCCATGTTCCGCGTGTACTGCTCATGCCCCGGCGTGTCGGCGATGATGAACTTCCGTTTGGCGGTGGAGAAGTAGCGGTAGGCCACGTCGATGGTGATGCCCTGCTCGCGCTCTTCCTTGAGGCCGTCGGTCAACAAGGCCGGATCGAGCTTGCCGCCGACCGTGCCGTGCTTGACGCTGTCTTTCTCGATCGCCGCAAGCTGATCTTCGTAAGCCGCTTTGGTTTCGATCAACAACGTGCCGATCAAGGTGCTCTTGCCGTCGTCGACGCTGCCGCAAGTCAAGAAGCGAAGTAGCTCCTTGCGCTCATGCTGCGCAAGGTAGCTGTCGATGTCGGTGGCGATCAAATCAGAGCTATGAGACATATTGAAATAATCACAGAGTTCACGGAGGCCACAGAGATGGAACCGCTAATGTGCGCTAATGACCGCTAATTGTCTTTCTGACGCTTGACTGGCTTTCTAAATAAATCATTATTACCGAAAATCAGCGCACATTAGCGGTTTACTCCTTTGCGTTCCCTGTGCCCTCTGTGGTTCAAAAAAAGAACTAAAAATAACCTTCCATTTTCTTCTTCTGCATGCTGCCTTCTTCATCGTTGTCGATCAGGCGGCCTTGGCGTTCGCTGGTGGTGCAGAGCAGCATTTCCTGGATGATCTCCGGCAGCGTGGTCGCTCGGCTCTCGACCGCGCCGGTCAGCGGATAGCAGCCAAGTGTGCGGAAGCGGACGTGCTTCATCTCGGGCTGTTCGCCCGGCCGCAGCTTGAGTCGGTCGTCGTCGACCAGAATCAGCGTGCCGTCGCGCTTGACGACCGGCCGCTCGGCCGAAAAGTAGAGCGGCACGATCGGGATCTTTTCCAGGTGGATGTATTGCCAGACGTCGAGTTCGGTCCAGTTCGACAAAGGGAACACGCGGATGCTCTCTCCCTTGTCGATGCGATTGTTGTACAGGTTCCACAACTCGGGCCGTTGGTTCTTGGGATCCCAGCGATGGTTGCGGTCGCGGAAACTGTAAACCCGCTCCTTGGCCCGCGACTTTTCCTCGTCGCGGCGGGCGCCGCCGAAAGCGGCGTCGAACTGGTACTTGTCGAGCGCCTTTTTCAGGGCCTCGGTCTTCATCACCGTGGTGTGCTTGCCGCTGTATTGGAAGGGGTCGATATTCTGCGCTTTGCCTTCCTCGTTAATATACACGAGCACGTCCAGGCCGAGTTCCTTCTTGGCGTACTCCTCGCGGAAGGCGTACATCTGGCGGAACTTCCAGGTGGTGTCGACGTGCATCAGGGGGAACGGCGGCTTGCCGGGGGCGAACGCCTTCAAGGCGAGCTGCACCATGACCGAGCTGTCCTTGCCGACCGAATAGAGCATCACCGGATTACTGAACTCGGCGGCCACCTCGCGAATGATGTGGATGCTCTCGGCTTCGAGCTGCTTCAGGTGCGTGAGATTGTACGCGGTCATCAGGCGGGGCAAAAATGTGAGGGATCGAACAGTGAACGGCCATAGCCAAGCCAATTTAACGATACGCAAGCCATGCAGTATAGGAAATTGGCGGAAATCGCTCAATGGCGGCTATTTGTACCGAATCTCCAGCAGCACGCTCTCTCCATATTCCGGCTCGATCTGGTAGCTGCTGAGCTTGCGGAGGTCGAGTTTCTTCATCTGCCCCTTTTCGCGGGCTTCCTTGCGTTCCTCCAGCCAGCTAGGCCCCTTGAGCACCAGCAGCCGGCCGATGCTGATCCAGCGGTCGTCGAACCAGGTGAGCAGCTTGGTCAGCGGCGCGACTGCGCGGATCGTGAGGCTGTCGAAGCGGTAGTCTCCCATCGCTTCCTGGGCCGCCGATGCATGCACCATGCAGGGCAGTTGCATCCGCTCGACGATGTCGGCCAATACCTTCGACTTCTTGCCGACCGAGTCGCTTATGTGCATTTTCAGATCGGGCCGCACGATGGCCAGGGGGATGCCCGGCACGCCGCCGCCGCTGCCGACGTCGAGCACCCGTTCGTTCTGCTCCAACACGGCGGCGAACGCGAGCACGTCGACCAGGTCGCGGTCGACGAATTTCTCGATCGTCGTGTGCCGGGTGAGATTGATTTTCTCGTTCCATTCCAGCAGCAGCGCACGGTACTCGGCGAGCCGGGCGATCGTTTCCGCGGGGAGTTCGATTTGTCGCAAGGCGATCCGCTCGCTGAGTGGTTCAAGTTCATCGCTCATGATAGTGCGCCTTGGGGAACGCCCGGCACATAGATGCCGACTTCCACCGTGTTGCCGTCGGGGTCTTCGACGAAGATTTGCTGATAGCCGCCGGCGTTGACCTTGCGCTTGTACGGCAGGCCAAAGGCTTGCAACCGGCGTTCGGCCTCGTCCAGGTCGGCGACCGCCATGGCGAAGTGATTGGCCAGGCTGTCGATCTCGCCGGTGGGATCGTGGGCCTTGCGGGGATGTTCGATCAGATGGATCTGAAAGCCGCCTTGTTCGAGCCAGGCGCCGGCAAAGTCGAAGCCAGGCCGCTGCAGCTCGGCGAAACCGAGCACGTCGCGATAGAACTTCAAGCTCTCGTCGAGACGCTTGGTCGCGATGGCGACGTGGTGGAGGTGTTGTATTTGGAGCGGTTGGGGCATTGACGATTGGGGGGAGGATGGCAAGGGAGGTGACATCTCTTAGCCGAGACGAGTCAGCGTGGCGACATCGTCACTGTCCATCTCCAGACGATCGACCTGAAATCCGGCGTCATTAACGTTGCGAATGGCGGACGTTACTGCCGAATCGAGGCTTTCCGCCTCGCGATTGAAAATGATCCGCGTCCGACCGCAAACCTGTTGCGGATTCGAGTCATCGCATCCGGCCTCGAACAATGCTTCCGCAAGGTCGTCCGTTAGTTCAGGGGAGTCAGCTAAGAAAATGGTGAAACGATAGGTTTGCCGCATAACATTTTTCCTTCCACCCAATTATAGCAACGCAG
>JBBDLY010000358.1:1766-3076 GCA_040878585.1 Pirellulales bacterium | reverse complement strand
TTGTAGACAGGGAGACGCCGAAAAGGTCAAGTCGCACCGCGTGCGAGGGCAACTTTTTTAGACCGCCGAGCGGAATCGTCGCTCAAGCGTGCTGAAAATGACGGCTGGAAGGACAGATGGTCGTCGCCTCCCAGCCCATCTGGCCGACGCGGACCCACGCGCGCTTTGCCGCGCCCGGAATTCGGGCCGACCGGACAGGCCGCAAGCTGTGCGGGAAAGGTATATTGGAACGGTCGACAGCGCCCGCCCATTTTCCGGCCCGCGGGCTAGCCCGGAGCCGACATGGATCGAGCATGCAATCATTCCACATTTATTTGCACGGCATGCCGACCGCAATCGTCTTAGGCGAGCGGCGGGAGATTGATGGAGTACGCATCGACCCGATCCAGCTCTCCCCTACTGAGGCGGCCACGCCGCTGCCGGTTAGTTTCGACGAGGCCTATGAACAACTCGCCCGGCTCGAACGGCTGTTCCTGGAGCCGGATGGCTCGTTCACCTGGGTCTCGCCCGCTGCTTCGGCGGCGCCGTTTCAGTTCGACGGCCTGCTGCACGACGGCGGCCCGCGGCTGGCCTATCTGGAACTAAAGGGCGCCGGGCCGCTGGAGCCGTTCGACGCCATTCTGACCGCTTGCGGCTGGCCCGAGGCGCCGCTGCTGTTCCAACTGGTCCGCGCGGGGATATTTCTCGACGAAGCCAACTTCCGCCGCTGGGCGCGGCTGCGGCCAATGGGGGCGTATGGCAGATGAAGCCACATTTGGAACTGCAAGCGGTAATCTGTTATAATGATGGTCTCCATATCCTCCCACCTGGCGATATCTCATGTTACGCATCCTCACTGCCGTATTCGCTTTGTTGTCTGTCCCGGCGCTGTTGTCTCAAGACGCTGTGGCTCAAGACTCGCCGCGGCCGGCGGCCGACAATCACATCGACTTTGCCCATGATATCTTGCCTCTGCTCAAAGCGCGGTGCGCGGAGTGCCACACCAACGGCACCTACAAGGCCGCGTTATCGCTGGAGACCCGGGCCGCGCTGCTGGACAGCGGCACGGTCGAGCCAGGCGACAGTGAAGGCAGTTATCTGATCGAACGGATCGCGTCGACCGACCCGGAAGAGCGGATGCCGCCGGAGGGTGAGCCGCTTACCAAGCAGCAAATCGCGGTGTTGACCGCCTGGATCGACCAGGGCGCCAAGTGGCCTGAGGAGATCTCACTCAAGGAACCCAAGTACATCGCACCACTGGCGCCCCGCACGCCCGAACTGCCGGCGGCGGTGGCTGGCCGCGAGCATCCGATCGATCGCATCGTCGACGC
>JBBDLY010000358.1:0-1666 GCA_040878585.1 Pirellulales bacterium | reverse complement strand
AACTGCCGGCGGCGGTGGCTGGCCGCGAGCATCCGATCGATCGCATCGTCGACGCTTATTTTGCCGAGCACAAGATCGAACGCCCCGCGCCGGCTGACGACGCCGTATTTCTGCGGCGGGCTTCGCTCGACCTGGTCGGCCTGCTCCCTTCGCCGGAGGAACTGGACGCCTTCGTGGCGGACAAGGCCAGCGACAAGCGAGCCGCCGCCGTGGCGCGATTGCTCGACCAGCGGCGGGCCTATACCGACCACTGGCTCACCTTCTGGAACGATCTGCTCCGCAACGACTACGCCGGCACCGGCTATATCGACGGCGGCCGAGGCCAAATTACCGGCTGGCTTTACAATGCGCTGTACAACAACAAGCCCTACGACCAGTTCGTGCAAGAGTTGGTCGCCCCCAAGCCGGAGTCGGACGGTTTCATCCGCGGCATCAAATGGCGGGGCCGCGTGAACTCCAGCCAAACGCCCGAGATTCAATTCTCGCAAAACATCTCGCAGGTGTTTTTGGGCATCAACATGAAGTGCGCCTCGTGCCACGACAGCTTCATCGACGACTGGAAACTGGACGACGCCTACGGGTTGGCGGCGATCACCAGCGATCGGGCGTTGGAGATTCACCGCTGCGACCATCCGACCGGCGAAACGGCCAAGGCCAAGTTCTTCTGGCCGGAGTTGGGTGAGATCGATGCGGCGGCGCCCCGACCCAAGCGACTGGAACAGCTCTCCAAGCTGCTCACCAAGCAGGAGAACGGCCGCTTCGCCCGGACGATCGTCAATCGCTACTGGGAACGCTTGATGGGCCGCGGCGTCGTGCATCCGGTCGACATGATGGGCAACGAACCGTGGAGCGAAGACCTGCTGGACTGGCTGGCGGCCGACTTCGTGGCGCACAACCACGATCTCAAGCACCTGCTGCGGCGGATCACCACCAGCGAAATCTATCAGGCTCAGGGCATCCTGCTCGATGAGGAACCGGCCGCCGGCGAGTTCACCTTCGGCGGCCCGCTGCCGAAACGCATGAATGCCGAGCAGTATCTCGACAGCATCTGGCAATTAACCGCCGCCGGGCCGAACAAGCCCAACGCGGGCGTTCAATTGCCCGCTCCCCAGCGCCAGCCTTACCTGCTGCGGGCGTCGCTGGTGGTGAGCGATCCGTTGATGCGATCGCTCGGGCGGCCGAATCGGGAGCAAGTGGTCACGACGCGGCCGGCGGATCTGACCACGCTGCAAGCGCTCGACTTGAGCAACGGCGAGCAGTTGTACACCACACTCACTCGCGGCGCCGCCCATTTGATCAAGCAGCATCCCGACGCCGCCGCGCCGCAATTGATCGAGCAGGTATTCCGCCGTTCGCTCGGTCGGACGCCGACGGCGGAAGAATTGGAAACCGCTCTGCAATTGGTCGGCGATCCGGTTCAACAAGAGGGCCTTGCCGACCTGCTGTGGGTGATTGTGATGCTGCCGGAATTCCAACTGATACGATAACCACGGCAGGACGCGCCACCCGCCAAGCCAAGCCAATAAGGAATTAGGATCAGCACCATGTCCCATGGTATTAAGGGACTGTAAGATCAGTTGGAACAGGAGGAAACGAAGAAAACGGAGGAATGCATACTCTGTTGACTCTGATCCGCTCTGTTGCCTGAAGAGTCGATTGAAATTGC
>JBBDLY010000357.1:0-3128 GCA_040878585.1 Pirellulales bacterium | reverse complement strand
CTTGATCAGAATCCCGAGTTTCGCCGCCTGCAGCCTCCGGAACTTACGCCCCGGCCGCTCCCCGACTTTGAAGACGTTAACACCGCCAACCGCAACGCCTACATCACACAGAGCTGGGGCGAGAAGCGAGGCGTGGTGGTTCGTTGGATGATCGGCCTGCGGATGGCGATCTTTGGCGATTGGACCGTTCCCAGCGTCTGCGGCACCGACGCCCTGGGCCGCGATATGCTCTCGCGGCTCTTTTGGGGCTCGCGGGTGTCGTTGATCGTCGGCATCGTGGCCACGCTCGTCTCGCTGATTATCGGCGTCACCTACGGCGCGATTGCCGGTTACGTGGGGGGATGGTTGGACGACGTGATGATGCGCATCGTCGACATTCTCTATTCCATTCCCTTCATCTTTGTGGTGATCTTCATTATCACGATCCTCGCCGACGAGAATTGGAAAGCCAATCTGGAACGGGTGGGCGTCGACCGCATCATGATCTTCTATCTGCTGATCGGCGCGATCTTTTGGCCCACCATGTCGCGGGTGGTTCGCGGGCAAGTCATCTCGCTTCGTAGCGAGCAATTCGTGGAGGCCGCCCGTGTGATCGGCGCCAGCCGCGGACGCATCATCTTCATGCATCTGGTGCCTAATATCCTGGGTGTGGTGATCATCTACCTGACGTTGACGATTCCCAGCGTGATGCTGTTCGAGGCGTTCTTGTCGTTCCTGGGACTAGGCGTCGAGGCGCCCGATATTTCCTGGGGTTCGCTGGCCAATGAAGGAATGAAGTCGATCACGCCCATTCGCACCTTCTGGTGGCTGGTCGTCTTTCCGGGCCTTGCGCTGGCGGGCACGCTTTACGCCTTGAACTTCCTCGGTGACGGTCTCCGCGACGCGATGGACCCCCGCCTGAAAAACACCTAGCACAGCCCCCTCGATCCATGAATCAACCGCCAACCATCTCCGACGCCTCGCGCGACAGCCCCTTGCTCGACGTCCGCGATCTGCGGGTGCAATTCAGCACCGACGAGGGCCTGGTCAAGGCGGTCGACGGGGTGTCGTTTCAGCTCCATCGCGGCGAGACGCTCGGCATCGTCGGCGAGAGCGGCTCCGGCAAGTCGGTCACCAACCTTGCCTTGCTGGGACTGATCCCCACGCCGCCGGGCATCATCGCCGGCGGGCAGGCCATGTATCGCGGCGAAGACCTGCTGACGATGAACGCCAAGAAGCTCACCCGCGTTCGCGGCAATCGGATCGCCATGATCTTTCAAGATCCGATGACCTCGCTGAATCCCTTCTTGACCGTCGCCGAGCAGCTTACCGAGGTGACCATCCGCCACCTGGGCCACTCGGCCGAACAGGCTCTGGAACATGCCATTGAGATGCTCCGCAAGGTCGGCATCGGCAACGCGGAGCAGCGAGTGACGGAGTACCCGCACCAGTTTTCCGGCGGCATGCGGCAACGGGTGATGATCGCCATGGCGCTGGCCTGCAAGCCCGACATCCTGATCGCCGACGAACCGACCACGGCGCTCGACGTGACGATTCAGGCGCAAATCCTCGAATTGATGAAGGAGCTGCAACAGAACGAGGGAACGGCGATCATCATGATCACGCACGATATGGGCGTGATCGCCAACATCTGCCACCGGGTCCACGTGATGTATGCCGGACGGATCATCGAAGAGGCCGACATCGATCCGCTCTTTTCACAGCCACAGCATCCCTATACCGAGGGCCTACTGCACTCGATTCCGCGGATGGATCGTGGCCGAGATGAACCGCTTAATCCGATCGAAGGCCAGCCGCCGCACCTGGTCAACCTGCCGCCTGGCTGCGCGTTCGAGCCGCGCTGTCCGCTGCGAGAAGATATCTGCCGGCAGCAACCGCCGCCCATGTTTCGTGCCGCGCACGGCGGCCGACACGCCTGCTTCGTGCGCGCAACCGAACCGGCGGATATGGAGAATTCCAAATGACGAACGATGCTCACAACGAGAGGGTGCAACCGCCGCTGCTACAGGTCGACGACTTGCGGGTCTATTTTCCTTTCCGCCGCGGCGGGATGTTTTTGGGCAAGTGGGGTGTCGTCCGCGCGGTGGACGGCGTTAGCTTCGACGTCCACGAAGGCGAAACGCTCGGCATTGTCGGCGAAAGCGGCTGCGGCAAGTCGACCACCGCTCGGGCGATTGTCCGATTGACCGACGTCCATTCCGGCGAGATACGTTACCGGGGTCAGCGGATCGATCAGTTGTCCGACGCCCGCATGAGGCCCATCCGACAACAAGTACAAATGATCTTTCAAGATCCGTTCGCTTCGCTTAATCCTCGCATGACGGTCGGCGCCATCATTGGCGAACCGATGAAAATCTTCAAGCTGTGCGACGGGAATGATCGCAAACTGGAAGTGATGCGACTGATGGACCTGGTCGGCTTAAATCCGCGGTATCTGAACCGCTACCCGCACGAGTTCTCCGGCGGGCAGCGGCAGCGGATCGGCATTGCCCGGGCGCTGGCCGTGCGGCCAAAGTTGATCGTCTGCGACGAACCGGTCTCGGCGCTCGACGTCTCCATTCAAGCGCAAGTGATCAATCTGATGATGGACTTGCAACAGAAGCTGGGGCTGTCGTACATTTTTATCGCGCACGATCTTTCGGTGGTGCGGCATATCGCCGACCGCGTGGCGGTGATGTATCTCGGCCGGATCGTGGAACTGGCCGAAGCGGACGACTTGTACGCCAATCCGCGGCATCCCTACACGCGGGCCTTGCTTTCGTCGATTCCGCTGCCCGACCCGGCCGCCGAGCGAACCCGCCGGCGAATCGAACTGCAAGGCGAGATCCCTACCGCCGACACGGTCTATCCCGGCTGCCAGTTCGCCGACCGCTGCATCATGAGCGAACTGAACTGCCTCGATTTTTCGCCGCCGCTAGACGCCAATCCCGCCGTGGACGTCGACCCGGCCGCCAGCCAGGCGCATCGGGCGGCCTGCTTCTACGCCTGGGACGAGGCAAAATATCAAGCGGCGCTGCGGCAGCGAGAAATCGTCACGGCCGACGAAGCCGATTGAGCCAGGGCTTTAAGGGTGGCAATGTGACCAGGATTTTGAACAGAAGGGAACAGAGAGAACAAAGAAAAGAATT
>JBBDLY010000356.1:0-3131 GCA_040878585.1 Pirellulales bacterium | reverse complement strand
CCGACGTCGGTGATGTCGAGATCCTCTGCCCGCTTTTCGAGTTCCTCCTCGAAGTCGTGAATCGGACGCACCGCGTGCGGCCCGGCGGCCAGCACCGGCGCGAGCACCTCGCCCGTGTAGCTCCGCAGCCGTCCGTTCGACTTGGCGACTTGCCCGGCGTGCTCGGCGATCTGTTCCGGCGTGCCGGCCGCGACAAGCTGCCCGCCGGCGGCGCCCGCTTCGGGGCCGATGTCGATGACCCAGTCGGCCGTTTTGATGACGTCCAGATTGTGCTCGATCACCACCACCGTGTTGCCCAGATCGACCAGCCGGTTGAGCACGTCGAGCAGCTTGCCGATATCCTCAAAGTGCAGCCCGGTGGTCGGTTCGTCGAGCAGGTAGAGCGTGCGGCCGGTGTCGGGGCGGGCCAGTTCGCTGGCCAGCTTGACCCGTTGCGCCTCGCCGCCGGAGAGTGTGGGGGCTGGCTGGCCGAGCTTGACATAGTCCAGCCCCACGTCGCACAGCATTTGCAGGATGCGGCGAATCTTGGGGATGTTGGCGAACAGTTGCAGTGCCGCGGCGCACGACATGTCGAGCACGTCGGAGATCGACTGCCCGTGAAACCGCACGGCGAGCGTCTCCGGATTGTAGCGCCGGCCGCGGCATGTTTCGCACTCGACCCACACGTCGGGCAAAAAGTGCATCTCGATGCAGACCTGTCCGTTCCCTTCGCACGCCTCGCACCGTCCGCCAGGCACGTTGAAGCTGAACCGCCGCGCGGTGTAGCCGCGGACCTTGGCGTCGGGCAATTGCGCATAGAGCTGGCGGATCAGCTCGAACATGCCGGTATACGTGGCCGGGTTGCTGGTGGGCGAATTGCCCAACGGCTGCTGATCGACGCGAATCACCTTGTTGATATGCTGGATGCCGCGAATTTCGTCGTGCGCGGCGACCACCGTACTCGCCCGATGCAGTTGCTTGGCCAAGGCGTTGTAGAGCACGTCCTCGACCAGGCTGCTCTTGCCGCTGCCGCTCACGCCGGTCACGGTGGTCAACGTGCCGAGCGGAATCGCCACGTCGATGCCGCGGAGGTTGTTGTGCCGTGCGCCGACGATTTCGATCCACTCGTCGCGGGGTGCGTGCGAAAAGGGGACTGGGGCCTTTTGCGCGTTGGCATTTGGCCCGGCAAGAGGGACAGGCCCCTTTTGCGACGGCGCTGATACCGAGTTTGAATCCTCCTGCGCAAAAGGCGCCAGTCCCCTGACCGGTCGCCGGTTGGTTGGCACGGGGATCGCCTTTTTGCCGGAGAGATACGGGCCGGTCACCGAATCGCGTTTCTTGGCGACCTGCGCCGGCGTGCCGCGGGCGACGATCTCGCCGCCCAAGTCGCCCGCTCGCGGGCCGAAGTCGAGCAGTTGATCGGCCGACTCGACCACCTCCCGATCGTGCTCGACCAGCAGCAGCGTGTTGCCCAAATCGCGAAGCTTCTCCAACGCGGTAATCAGTTTGCGATTGTCGCGGGCGTGCAGGCCGATGGTTGGTTCGTCGAGCACGTACAACACGCCGCACAGCCCGCTGCCGACCTGGCTGGCCAGGCGGATGCGTTGCGACTCGCCGCCGCTGAGCGTCGGGGCGGCGCGGCCGATGCTGAGGTAATCAAGGCCCACGTCGACCAAAAACTGCAAACGGTGGCGAATCTCGCGAATCAACTCGCCGGCAATCCGCCGCTCCCGCTCGTCGAACTCCCAGCCTTCGACGAGCTGCTGCAACTCGCCCAGCGGCGTGCGGGCGATGTCGGCAATCGTCTTGCCGCGGAGCCGCATGGCCGAAGCATCGTCGCGCAAGCGGCTGCCGTCGCAGGCGCTGCATTCCACCTCGTCGGTGAACTGCTCCAGCCGCTGCCGCAGCTTGGGAGAGAGCCGCGAGGCCTCGTCCAGCGCCGGATAAAGACCCTTGTACTGAAAACGGAACAACGGCGGATCGCTCTTCTTGCCGCCGGGCGCGGGGACGTCGAACCAGCGGTCGCCGGCGCCGTGCAGCAGCGTGCGGCGCTGCCGGGCGGTGAGATGATCGAGCGGCACGTCGGCCGCAATGCCAGTCGCGGCGGAGAGCGCGGAGAGCATGGCGGCGAACATGCCGTTGCCGACCTGCGGCCACAGCAGCACCGCCCCTTGGGCCAATGTGAGCTTGGCGTCACGAATCAGCGCCGCGGGATTCGCGCCGGTCTCGACCCCCAACCCCTCGCACGACTCGCACCAACCCAGCCGACTGTTGAACGAGAAGCTGTGCGGCGTGAGCAGCTCGAAGCTTCGCCCGCAACGGTCGCAGGCGAAGTGCTGGCTGTGGACTTCGACCGGCCAGTCGGTCTCCGGACGGTTCTCGTCGACCACCGCGACGGTCATCACCCCCTGCCCCAGGGCGAGCGCGTTCTCAATGCTGTCGGCAATTCTTCCGCGCGATTCTTGTTTGACCACGATGCGATCAATGACGATCTCGACCCTATGTTTGCGGCGGCGGTCGATGGTGGGGGCTTCGTCGACGGAGAACGTCTCGCCGTCGACGCGAATCCGCAGGTAGCCGCGCGAGCGCATGTCGTCCCACAACGCCTCGTAGCTCTCGCCGACGCGGACCTCCATCGGCGCCATCAGGTACAGCTTCGTTCCCTCGGGATGTGCGAGAATGTTGTCGACGATCTGATCGGAGGTCTGCGTGCCGATCGGCGCTTCGCACTCCGGACAGTGCGGCTCGCCGATGCGGGCGAACAGGATGCGGAAGTAGTCGTAGATCTCCGTCACCGTGCCGACCGTCGACCGGGGCGTGTGCCCCATGTGCTTCTGCTCGATGGCGATCGCCGGCGACAGCCCTTCGATGTGCTCAAGTTGCGGCTTCTGCATCTGGGCCACGAACTGCCGGGCGTAGCTGCTGAGGCTCTCGACGTACCGCCGCTGCCCTTCGGCATAGATGGTGTCCATCGCCAGCGAGGTCTTGCCCGAACCGCTCATACCGCAGCAGACGGTCATCTTATCGCGGGGGATCGTGGCGTCGATGCCTTTCAGATTGTGCTGCCGGGCGCCGAGCACGATCACGTCGCGCTGGGGAGGCGCGGCGGACATCTTGCGGCGGTTGGCGTTAAACTTCTTGGCGACCGCCGA
>JBBDLY010000355.1:15004-19822 GCA_040878585.1 Pirellulales bacterium | reverse complement strand
GGCGCGCTGCTCGCCTCGGAGATGCGAGCAACAGTGCCCGGCCGCAAGGCGGCATTCTGTTGCGGGCGTAGTTTTGTCGCTTGCGATACGCTGGTAGGGCCACGTCGAGCCCGACGCCACGGACGCTGGCAGCGTCCGCCACGACACGTCCGCTTTACTGATTGATGTCCTGCTCCAGTTCGTCCAGCGCCCTGAAGATCTGATCGGTCTGCAATTGGTCGTTGCCCGAGAGCGTGCTGCCGGCGGAGGGGGCGAAGAATTCCCGCAGTTCCAGCACCGCCGGCGCGATCAACAGGATCAGGGCCGCCGGGGCAAAGCAGAAGATCAGCGGCAGCACCAGTTTGACGGGCGTCTTGTTGGCCTGCAAATTGGCCCGCTGCCGGCGGCCGGTGCGGAGATGGTCCGACTGGTCCATCAGCGAACCAGTCAGGTGCGTTCCCAATCGGTCGCCGCGCGTGAGCAGCGTGACCAGCGAGCGAAGTTCCGGCAGGTCGACGCGGCGGCTAAAGTCGGCCAGCGCCGTCTGCAAGCTGCTGACGTCGGCCTGGCGGCGGACGATCCGCAATTCCTGGGCGATGGCAGGAAAATGATTCATCCGCCGAGCCACCTGTTCCAGGCTAGCGCTGAGGCTCATACCGCCGTCCATGCACATCGCCAGCATGTCCATGGTGTCGGGCAGTCCCTCGCGAATTTCTCGCAGCCGACGGCGGCGGCGGAAGAACACATACAACCGCGGCACGGTCGAGAGCACTGCGGCGCAAACTACGCCCACGATCAGAATGCGAAACGTATCGCGCGAATCTCCCAGCACGGCGAGCGCGCCGGCGACCACCAGCGGCACGAACAACAGCACGAATCGCAAGGCGTAGATCGTCGTGCCGGCCGAGGGGCTGTATAGGCCGGCGCCGCGGAGCAAGTCGCGGAATTCAGTCTTTTCCTTGCGCGATTCGGGCAACTGCGCGGCCAAGGCGGGAGTCAACCCGCCGAAAATACCTTCGTCTCCGCCTAAGTCGTCGTCCACCTCGGCTCGCAATCCCTCGACTCGCTGCTGCGTGCGATCGGGCCGTTTGAGCAGCTTGCGGAAGAAGATCGTCAGGCAGATGACTGCCGCCAAGCCCGACAGCAACGGCGCCAGCAGCAGCGGATTGGCGCGGAGCACCTCCACCGCCTTGCCGCTAACCGGGCCAATCTCTTGCAGGAATGTTTGTATGAATTCTGGCATGGTGTTTTTCGCAAACATGATTGCTGAACGGGTCTTCGACGGCTTCGGAATTCTGGCGAATTCCGCTACGGGTAGCTGTTGGAATTCTGGCGAATTCCGCTACTTAATAACTGACTTTCAAAATCCTCCAGACCCAAATCGCGCCGACCAGGTAGAGCACGCCGGCGGTTGCCAGCAGCGGCGGGCCGAGGCGATGCTCGACGAAAGTGCGGAGATAATCGGGTTGGATCCAGAAAATGACACATACTCCGAACAGGGCGCCCAGCACCAGTCCGATCGCCGACAGTCGTCCGCCGGCGGTCACCGCGCCCAGGTGTCCGAGGAACTCCGCCCGATCGCGCGCCGCGGTCGCTAGTCGCGCCGTAAGCGTGGCCAGGCTGCCGCCGGTCTGGCGATGCACCAGCACGGCGATGGCGAAGATCTTAAACTCCGGCAGATTCACGCGGCGGACCATCCGTTCCAGCACCGGCACCGCGCCGTGCCCCAGTTTCAACTGCGCCGCGCAGTAACCGAATTCCTCGGCCAGCGGCCCTTGGTTGTTGCTGGCGACCATTTCGGCCGCTTGCTCCAAGTTGCGTCCGCTACGGACGGCGTCGGCCAGTTGATCAAGTGTCTCGGGCAGATCCTTTCTCAAGCGGCGCAACCGCAGGATGCGCTTCACGCTCCAAAACATCAGCGGCAGCGAGAAGGCGACCACCAGACCGGCGATGGCGCCGAGCATGGTATCGAACAACAACAGCGGGGCGGCGCAGCCAATGACCGCGGCCCCGCCGAGGATCATACCGGCCGTGCTGTAGTCGAGCTGGCTTCCCGATTCGTCGAGCAACCGCAAGAACCAGCGGTCGAGCCGGCCGTTGGGCCGCCGATTGTCGATCAATAAGGCGATCTCGTCCGCCTCGGCCGTATCGAGTCCCAGCCGCCGATCGAGGTCGTTGGTTCGGTTGGCCGTGGCGTCGCGAAACACCAATCCCAGCGCGAACACCGCCAGGGTGGCCGCCAGAAAGCTAATTGCCAGAACTAAGATCATCGGGGCCTCCTCACCACGTCGTCGTCCAGCGCGCGGGAGGCCGACTTGCCGTATTCGCCCAGGGTCCGCCGTTGGAACAGCCCGGTGGGCATCTCGATGCCCAGTTCCGTTAGCCTGCGGGTGATATTCGGCTCACTGCCGGTGGCGTAAAAGGAGCCGGTCGCCATGCCGGCGCCGTCGACGCCCGACTGTCGAAAGCCGAAGATTTCCTGCTGCTTGTATTCGCCATCCTCGATGCCGGTGACTTCGGAGATGCGGGTCACTCGTCGCACGCCTCCCTTGAGTCGGGCGACGTGAACGACCAGGGTAATGGCCGAACCGATGTACCGCCGCACGACCATCACGGGCAGATCGAAGCCGGCCATGCTGACCATCACTTCCAACCGGCTCAGCGCGTCGCTGGTGTCGTTGGCGTGGATCGTGGTGAACGAGCCTTCGTGGCCGGTATTCATCGCTTGCAGCATGTCGAGCGCCTCGCCGCCGCGGACTTCGCCCAGCAGAATGCGGTCGGGCCGCATACGCAAGGCGTTGCGAACCAGGTCGCGTTGGGCGATTTCGCCGGACCCTTCCGCGTTGGCGGGGCGGGTTTCCAGGCTGACCACGTGCTTGCGCTGCAGTTGCAGTTCGGCGGAGTCCTCGATTGTGACCAGGCGCTCGCCGATCGGAATGAACCGCGACAGGCAGTTGAGCAGCGTGGTCTTGCCGCTGCCGGTGCCGCCGCTGATCATGATGTTGATTCGTCCCTCGATCGCCGCTTGCAACAGATGCACCATTTCTGGACAGATCGAGCCGTAACCGAGCAGATCGTCAAGCGACAGCGGGCGATTGCCGAAGCGGCGAATCGACAGCACCGGGCCGTTTAAGGCCAGCGGCGGAATGATCGCGTTCACGCGCGAGCCGTCCGGCAACCGAGCGTCGACCATCGGCGACAGCTCGTCGATCCGCCGGCCGACGCGGCCCACCACACGGCTGATGATCTGCATCAGGTGTTCTTCGTCAGCGAATACCGTGTTGGTTTCGTGCAGGCGGCCGAACCGCTCGACGAATACTTCATGCGGCCCGTTGACCAGAATGTCGGTCACGTCGGGGTCTTGCATGTACGGTTCCAGCGGTCCCAGGCCGAACGACTCGGCCATCAGCTCGTCGACCAGCCGCTCTTCGTCCACCGAGTTCAGCGCGGCGGGCCGGCCCCGCAGCAGTCCTTCGGCCAGGTGCCGAATGTGGTTGCGCAGCCGCGATTCCTCCAGCTCGCCGATGCGCGACAGATCGAGCGACTCGATCAGCTCGCGGTGAATCCGCGTCTTGAGACGTTGGAACTCCATTTCATACGGATCCGGCATATGCGCCTCGGATTTGCCGCGGTGGGCCGCGGGCGGTTCGTGTTCTCGGAAAGGGCTCATTTTCATACCTGGGCGCTCCTCGCAATCGTCTCCACGTTGCGAGCAAACGAAGAGAAGCTGCGGCTGATTCGCGACATCCGCGACAGGGCATCGAGCGGCACGCCTTGATTGGCGGCGCGCGACACCGCGCCGACATCCTCGGGAATCGACTGAAACACCTGGATGCCGAGAATCTCCTCGACCTTTTTCAACTGGATCTGGCCGCTGCCGCCGTAGCGGTTGAGCACCAGGCGGAACCGGCTCCGCGCGACACCCTGGGCGGCGGCGACTTCCAACGCCCAGCGGGCGCGGCGAAGGCCCGGCACGTCGGGCCGCACGATCAAGCCGACGAAGCCGGAATGGCGCATCGCCTCGAACTGCGGCTCGGCCAGCTCGTGGTCCAGGTCGAGGACCGAATAGCGATAGGTGCGGCGCGACAGCACCAGCAATTGCCGCACGCCTTCGCGAGTGATGTGGTTTTCCGGCGCTTGACCGTCTTCGGGAAACGATTCCTGCGGCAGCACGTGCAGGCCGCTGTCGTGCGAGGTGATCGAGCTGCGCAGCCACTGCCGATCGAGATGCTGCCATGATCGCAGCAGATCGTTGGTCGTTTTGCGGGGATCGAGATCGAGCAGCAGCGACATATCGCTGGGCGCTCGCTTGAGATCGAGCAAGGCGACCTCGCCGGCGTGGTTCTTGGCCAGTCGCGAGGCCAGGTTGACCGCCGCGGTCGAGACCCCCGCGCCGCCGCTGGGCGAGTAGAGGGCGATGTTGATGCCGATCGCCTCGCTTGGTTGCGACTCGGCCTCGATCTTGAGCAAGGCTTCGCTCAGTTCCTCTCGCAATCGATCGACGGCCAGATACTCTCGCGCTCCGGCGCGAATCGCTCCCCGGACCAGCTCGGCGTCGTCTTCCGCTCCGCACGCCAGGATCGGCGCGCCGGTAACTTGCTGCGCCGCGCGAATCGCGGCCAACGCCTGCTGGGCGTCGCCGCCGCCACAGGCGACCAGCACCAGGTGCGCTTCGCCGGCCGCCAGGCGGCCGGGCAGATCGTCGTGGCCAACGACGTCGTCGGCCTCGCAAATCAGTCCCTCGCCAAGCAGTATTCTTCGCAGCGAATCTCCACCCCCGTGTCGAAACTCTGCTAGAACAACTCGCATTGAATTTGCCTCATACTCCGTAAATTGCCG
>JBBDLY010000355.1:13099-14904 GCA_040878585.1 Pirellulales bacterium | reverse complement strand
GAAACTCTGCTAGAACAACTCGCATTGAATTTGCCTCATACTCCGTAAATTGCCGTGGTTAGTAATACAAGCTCGACGCGCAAGCGAGTGGGACAATACAAGCTCGAAGCGCAAGCGAGTGGGTCGAACTGGAGTGGGTTGCCGCTGCAACCCACTCGCTTGCGCGTCGAGCTTGTATTGGCATGCATATGCTTAACGCCTCACGCGTAGTTTGTGAATCCAGGTGTTTTCGGCCGCCGTCGGGTCGGTCCAGGCGGTATGGTGAACGACAAAGCACGGCTCGACGGTCAATCGCAGGCGGTGCTCGCCGCCGCCTTCCTCGTCGACCGCCTCCATGATCCGCACGCCGGCGAACCCGATGATTTCTACTTTGCCGGCGGCGGCCGACGGCTGATGCAGCAACAGCACGCGACATTCGCCAAGTTGTTCGTTGAGCTTGACGACCAGCGCCGTGGTCGACGCCTGCGAAGCGGCTTCAGACTCCGCGAAGACCGTTAGCGGACTGGCGATCGTGGCCGGGCCGAACTGCCCCCCTGCCAGGTCGGCGATGGCGGCGCCGTCGGTAATTTGATCGAGTACCTTCATAAACGACACGCTCTGGCTCGGGTCAAGACTCACCACCGCCGCGTTGCCATCGGCCGCCATCGGATCGGAGGAATCGAGCCGCACTTGCAGCTCATAGATGTCGTTGCCCCCCGGCGAGGGAAAGTTGTCGGCGCCGCCAACGGCTCGGGCGGCCCAATCGGCGGCCAACACCGAGATCGGCAGCAGCGGCGCGTTGGACGTGGCGGTCGGCCGCCAGCCGACCAGGCGGTTGTCGAGCGTGACGTAGCTAGTCGCCATCACGTCGACCGGGTCGGCGTTCCAGTGGCCGTTGACCAGCGGTTGCACCGGGTTGCCGCCGGCCGAGTCGCGGAGAATTTGCACCCGCAGCGTGTTGTAAGGCTCGGTTGGCTCAAACTCGTTGCCTGGGCCGATTGTCGTGGAGATATCGCTCACGTAACCGGCGTCGACCAGCAAGTCGGCGGCTGCCAATTGGAGCCGGGCGCCGGTCGTGGCGTTGTTCAGTTGCCGGTACAGGTCGGCCGCCGTCACGGCGGCGATCAGGTCGTCCGACTGGTCGGGTGTTTGGTCGCGCAGCAAGGCTTCGTCCAGCAGCGAGGGCGCCGCGGCCAACGCGATCGCCTGGCCGCGCCATTGCATGTCGCGCTGTACCAACACCAGAAAGCTCCAGTTGAGGGCCAGCGCGGCCATCAGCACCCCAATCACCATGAAGAACAGAAACAGCACCACAATCGCGCCGCGGCGGCCATGTGCTGGAGGGCGATTCGATATGGACTGGTATTGTTTCATGTTGCGATCGTGCCGCCGCGATTTAACGCATACAGCGAGCTGACAGTTTCAATAGACAAGCAACGCTCCCGGCCTTCCTGGCGCAGGCGCGTCTGTTTTTCGTGAGGGAGTGCCCGTGAATCGCGTCCGCGGCGCTGCGTCTAGCGATTATTGCTGGCCGGCCGGAATCGCTCGCGGAATCCGAGCGGGTCGAGCGGGGCGGCGTTCTCCGCGGCGATCGTCGCTTTCTCCGCCTCCTCGATGGCCTCCGTGGTGAAGGTGACTTCCGACATCTGGGTGCCACGATAAATTTGACTGCTGAACTGACGATTCGTGTTCCGGCGGATCGGCAGCCCCAACAGGTCGTTCACGCTGATCACGTCCTGCTGATAGTCGCCAACCAGGCGGAACTCGTCGCTGTCGTTGCGAAGCGTCACGCTTAGATTGCCAAATTGCTGTCCCAGAATCAGCTT
>JBBDLY010000355.1:0-12999 GCA_040878585.1 Pirellulales bacterium | reverse complement strand
TGTCGTTGCGAAGCGTCACGCTTAGATTGCCAAATTGCTGTCCCAGAATCAGCTTGTTGGCGTCGTCCGGCGTGGCCGCCACGGTGATCGTCCGCAGGTCGTTCGAGGAGTTCTCCGTATAACGATAGCGCTGCTGATTGGTGGCCAGCACCTTGACCGCCCGCACCAACGTGCGGGTGACCACGCCCGGATAATCGGGATCGGTCGATTCGGCCGTGAGTGAAATGTCGATGGTCGATTCAGGCATTAAAATTCCGTTAAGAGCACGACTCTGCGCAACCGAAATCGTGACCGCTCGCAGGCCGGCGGGGACTTGCTCGCTGAGCAGTGGTTCCTCGTCCAGCGGGTAGAGGTCCGATTCGGTGAGCGGAACCCCGGCGGGCACCGTGTTCATCAACAGGCGGTTGAAGGCGGTCGCGGTCGAACGGATCGCTCCGTCCGGAACTTCGCTGGCGGGAAACCGCGCCATGCGGAGATTGCGGGCCATCAGCCGGCCGTGGCGGGGCAGATTGATCACGCCCACGACCACTTCGACCCCTTGCTCGGTCTGCGGCTTATCCATCGCGCGGCGGACCGCGTACACGGCAACCAGGCCGAACAGGATGGCCAGAACGCCGACCGTGACGGTTCCGGGACTGACTCGCTTCATTCTATGCTCCGTTCACGACGGATGACTCCGTCCTGGGTTATTCTGCTGTGCTGACTAACTGCTTATTCTCGCCGCATGATGTAGGTGGCGGCAATCTCTTCCCCAGCGATCGAGATGCCGAACACGTTCAGCATATCGGGCACCGCACTGGTTGCCGCGACCTTCACCCGCACGCTAATTCGGTCCCCGGTGTCGGCGTTCTGCAAGTCGCTGCCGGCCGCGGGCGCCCCGTTGATCTCAATCTCCACCGGGGCGATGTCGGCGGCGAACCGCCAGCCGTCGACCGCTTGCTCCACCACCGCTTGGACTCGCGCCGCGGTCGCCCCCGGCAGCGATGCTTCCCGCGCTCCGGCGCTGGCCGCCGCCTGTATTGCTTGTTCACTCATCAGTAGCTGGCCGAACAGGACCGTTGCCACCAGCACCGCCAGCAAGATTGGCAAGGTCATCACCAACTCCACAGTCAACATGCCGCGGCGGCGACACCCCTTTGCCAGGCGGCGCGGCGCGCGAAAGTCGATGCTGGTGGATGAACCGCCCATGTTGCCCAACGACGCCCTACAAACCTTGTCCCACAAACTTTACAAACTTCCGAACAGCATGAACCATCCGAGCACGCACCAGGTGCTCAACGCCACCGGCACGGCGAACGGGAGCACCCGACGCTTGGCGACGGTGCGCCCCAGTTTTCGCTGAGCGGGATCCACGCTTCCCAGCAATTGTTGTTTCGTCTTTCCCATGCCGTGCTTGCACGACCGATAGGTGAGCAGCACCATCGCCACGCAGCAGGCCATGCCGATGCTGATGGCGAACGCAACCAGGATCAACAACGGACCGAGCCATGCGCCCAGTGCCGCCAGTAGCTTAACGTCTCCCATCCCGCCGCCGCCCAGCAGCCAGGGGAGCAGCAGCAGCCCGAAGCCGATGGCGAAGCCGGCCAGCGAACTGAGCAGCCCGAAGCCGCCCGGCATCAGGCCGTGATAGGCCAATCCCAGCAACGCCGCCGGCACCGTGATGTAGTTCGGTATCCGGTGCAGCCGCAGATCGAACACAGCGGCGACCGCCGTGTAGATGCCGACCATGGCGACGAAGATGATGGCTGGTGTTGTCATGCCCCGGATGTAGCCCGCTCGCTTAAATGATTCGTTTAATTTTCACTTCCACATTCGGCAACTCGTTAGGGAGCGGTCGCCCGCTCGCAACGGGTGACCTCGCCCGGCTCATCCTCGAAAGAGAAAGCCGGCGCGGTAATGCCGCATTCGTCGAATTCCGCAATATCAAATGATTGATCGAAACTGACCGTGGCCTCGGCGATGTCGGCCAACTCGTCGATGATCGCATCCCGAGCCGCCGTCAGTCCGGCCACAATGCCGATCACCAACAGCGTCAGCAGCAGCACCCACTCGAAGGTGAGTACGCCGTCGTCTTCTTGCCAGCTTCGGTTCACGACGGTTAGCATGGACTCAATTCGCATGGAGAACCAATCTGTCGATACGGTTGAAATGGAATCGCTAAGATTGAAATAAGAGCCTCCGCCCGCGGTGCGACGAAACCGTCGCACCGCGGCGGGGGCAATGACATGGGCCAACTTGCAACACTAGGGGAACGTGATGTCGCAATTGTCGATGACCGGCTGACCGACCGGAGCGGCAGACCGCTCGCAGTGGTCGAAAAATAGGCCATCAAGAAAGCCAGAATCGGAAGCCGAACTGGTTGTCGCGACGTGTACCGCCACGGCCAGCGGGAAGTCGATCGTGTACGACTGGTCGAGCGACAACATTGCCTGGGCAACGTCGCTCAATTCGTCGATGATCGCGTCCCGAGCGGCGGTCAGGCCGCTGACGATGCCGATGGTGAGCAGAGTCACCAGCAGCACCCATTCAAACGTGAGGACGCCTTCGTCCTCGCTCCACATTCTCATAGCTGCACTTTTCACGAGTTTCTCCTTGTGAACCTTTTCGTGCTAAACCTTCCAGCGATCCACCATAGGATCGCCTGGTTGTTGCCCCTTGTTGATGCCCTGGGCAGACAACTTCACGCCGGACGTATATGCACCTTCTGTACCAGATTGACGGAGCGCCGAGTCGCGACGCCTAACCATGAGTGCTAGCATTACTTACGCTCTAAAAAAAGTTGTCCGCCGGGGCCGCCTGTCGTCGCCATGTTTCGATTGCGAAACATTTGTCCTCAAACTTCTCGCCAACTGATTCGAGTCGTTAACCTTTTGACGTATCTTCCCTCGTGTCATGCACCTGCGTCGCAGGCACCCCGTCTGACGGGGCGACGGGCGCGGCGGGGCCGACTGCGTCCTCCGCGGGCGGCAGCAGTTCCACCACCAGGGACTGTTGATCCTGGTAGCGAATCACCGTCCGCGGATGGCTCACAATCAGCCGCGCGGTCTCGTCCCGCCGCGGCAGAATCAAGTATCGCAGCTCCGCGCGGTCGGCGATTCCCAGCCAGCCGGCGGCGCCGCCGTCGATCTGGCGGTAGTCGCTCCAAGCGCCCGGATCAATCAAGTGAACGTGGGAGTAGACCAACGGACGCAGCCGACCTTCGCTGCTGAACAACAGGTAGTCGGCCCAGGCCAGCGGAGCAAACACCTTGCCCGTAAACTGGCGATTGTTCAGTTCCTCGGCCAACAAAATGGGGGTCTCGCTGTTGGCGGCCCGAGCCACGGTCAGCGGACGGTCGGCCAGCACGGCGTGGCTACCGGGCGCCCAGACCAGGGCCAGTAAAATCGCCGCCACCGCGATCAATGTGCGAACGGGCTGCCGATCGGCCGGCGTGATCGAAGGGGCGCGGCCGATCCAGGCCCGCGCAACCGCCATGGCGTGCGGCGCCACGACCCACGGCCAGATGAGCGCCCACCAGGCGATGAACCGCATCGACAACAGCGTCGCCGCGGCAAACGCCAGCAGCAACACAACTTCCGACAAGCGAAACCGCCGCGGGCTAAGCCGTAGCAACAGGGCGGTCACGAGCAACGTGGCGAAGAACATCGCGCCGCCGAAGCTGTTGAGGACCAGCGGCCGCCATTCGACGATGTCGGCAATGTTGGCTTGCCCCGAAAAACCGAGCACCGCCAACCATAGACCGGGGCCGAGCGGATTGATGCAGGTGGCGAGCAGGCAAAGCGACGTCAGGGTGAGGCTTGAGGCTTGAGGCTTGAGGCTTGAGGCGTGAGGCGTGAGGCGTGAGGGTGTTTGTTTGCGGCGGGCGGTGAGTACCGAGTCGCACAGCACGACCAGCAGCACGAAGATGCCCAGCACGAACGAGCCATGCAGGTTGGCCCATAGCAGGAACACCAGCGGCAGCCAGTACAGCGGATCGCGCCGACGGGCGATGCGGCCGACGGCCAGCAGCACCAATGGCAGCGCAACCATGCCGACCAACTGCGGACGGATCACGCCGACCACGGTCGACGAAAGCAGATAAGCGGTCGCGGCGGCGGCAATCGCCCACGGCCAGCTCACCCTCCGCGAGCGGACGGCCGGCAACAGGCAGCCGATCGCCGCGGTCGCCAACACGGCGTGCAACAGCCGCAGGCCGGTTGGTCCGGCGAACTGGTATATCTGGTAGCCTGCGATCTGCGCCAGCCAAGAAACATTGATAAACGGCTGGTCGCCCGTCTCGACGCCGAACGGTTCGGCCGCGAGCAGCGTGCCGCCGTCGACCATGGCGCGGCCAAAGGCCAGGTGCGCCCACAGATCGGTATGATGCAAGGCATAGAAGCTGGTCGTCAGATAGACTGCCGCCAGCAGCAAGACCACGGCCAATTGCACAGCGGTGATGCCCGGCACAAAGGTTTGCAGGCGATCGGCCCGAGCCAACGCGCGGCTGGCGAACTCGTCGCTCAGCGCCGGTTCGAACCGTTCGCCAAGGCGGTCGCCGGCATGGACGTCGAGTTGTTCGTCGGTGGTGGCCATGTCAGTTCGCCTCACTCGCAATGGGATCGTGACAGCACAATAGAGGTCCGAGGCAACCCTTCTCCCTCCGGGAGAAGGTGTCTGCGCAGCAGACGGATGAGGGCGGTCCTGCGAGTTGACTTAGCGCTTGGATCGCGCCCCTGATGGCAATGCCGACGAGCGGGTTCGCCCTCATCCGGCCTTCGGCCACCTTCTCCCGGAGGGAGAAGGGGTTCTGCGGAGTCCGTTTTTTGGTGCTCACTTGCATGATTTAGTCAACCCTTTGTTCGAGTTGTTGCCACGCCTCGTATGGTTCCATATTGCGCCACAGGCAGAGCGCGCGGGCGGCGTGCGAGAACGGTCCGTAGCGGCGTTCGATGTCGGCCTGATCGAGTTCGAGCATGGTGCGGGCGATCCACTGCCCTGCCCGCACGATGGTTTCCCGCGGCGGCTGCACTTCCGGCGGCGCCAGGGCGAGCCACTCCAGATGATGCCCGGTGGCGAGAATCTGATCGTCGATGACGCCGGGGTCTTCCGCCAGCGCCGCGGCGCCGCGGGGCCAGTTCTTGCCCCATTGGCCGTCGGGATACTGCGAGGCAACCAGCCGGCGACTCATGTCGGCTAGATGGGCCAGCAGCTTCTGTTTAGTCCGCCGCGGCAGCACGTTATACCGTTCGTCCACCCGGTTGAGCACCACCAACGCCTCCAGCCGATGCGTGCCGCCGCAGATGCCGTTGTGCGGATCTTGCTCGATCAATTCGTCGACCGCCTCGTCGACCGTCATCCGCTCGCCATACTTGGTCGTCCATTCAAGCGTCGGGAAGACATAGCGGGCGTAGCTGATCAGCGACCATTCGTACTCGTGCTGGTCGCGGTGAAAATGCAACATCGCCCGATCGAGCAACGCCCCGACGGTCGTTTCTCCATCGCGGGTATATAGGGGCGTGTCGAGCGGCACGCCGCTCTCGGCGAGTGTGGCCAGCAGGTCATCGACATGCACGGCCCCGGTCCGCTGGTGATCGTTGGCGGCGAACCAGGGACGCACGCGGACTCCGTACTCGTCGATTTCAAACAGCGGCGGCGCGGCATCGCCCGCCAGACGGCGAAACTCGCGGTCGTCCAGATAATAGGCCAGCATTGTCTCGCCGTCGGGATGCGCCGGATCGTCGAACTTCGCCTGCGGCCCCCACATCCGCAAGGCATGCACCCAGATGTTGGTGTCGGGCTTGCCGGCCGGCGGACGCATCCGCGCCAGCAGGCCGTGGAGTTGTTCGTCGGTGGCAACCAGCGGCTCGTCATACCGCGGGACGACCAGGTTCGCATGCGGCTTGGCGACTTCGATCGGCGGTTCCTGGTTTCCGGCAACCGCCAGGCGATACACGCCGCAGGCAGCGGCCAGCAACAGCACGGGCGTGGCCCAACGAAGGGATTGGGGGTTCATAGCTGCGTTCCTCTCGTGGCTGCGGCGTCTCGCCGCAGCGTGTGTCGTCACTACTTTGTGGCACAGTTGCGATGGATCATCGTTTTTGGGCTCGTCGGAATTCTGGCGAATTCCGCTACGGGACCGCTGCGGCGAGACGCTGCAGCCACTTGCCACGGTTAGTTCAACATGCCGAATTTTTTCATCTTGTTGTAAAGCGTCACGCGGCTGATTCCCAGTTCCTTGGCCGTGGCCTGGCGACGGTTGGCGTTGCGGCGGAGCGAGTCTTCGATCAGATGCCGCTCGAAGTCGCCGATCCGCGCTTCCAGCGTGGGCAATTCGTCGCCGTTATTTGTCGTCGCGGCGAACTGCACGCCCGCTGGTCGCAAGCCGCTCGGCAGGTCGCCCGGCGTCAGCACGCCCCGCTGGCAATACAGCACCGCGCGGCGGATCACATTCTCCAACTCGCGAATGTTGCCCGGCCAGCGATAGGCGCGCAGCGCGTTGATAAACTCGTCGGTGACTTCCCGCAAGGCGATGCCGTGCTTGCGGCTATGGAGGTGGGCGAACTTGCGGGCCAAAAACTCCAGGTCGTTGGGCCGCTCGCGGAGCGGCGGCAGTTGGAACCGCAGCACATTCAATCGGTAGTATAAGTCGCTACGAAAATTGCCTGAGGCGACCAACTCCTCCACTTCAAAGTTGGAAGCGACGATTAGCCTGGCTTGCGACGTCTCGGTGTCGTTGCTGCCGACCGGTTCGTACTCGCCCGATTCGATCACCCGCAGCAGTTTGGCTTGTTGCTCGGTCGGCAGGACGTCGATTTCGTCGAGAAGCAAGGTGCCGTCGCCGGCGGCGGCGAACTTGCCGAGCTTGTCGCGTTCGGCGCCGGTAAACGCCCCTTTGACATGGCCGAACAGTTCGCTTTCGATCAAGTCGGGCGGCAACGCGCCGCAGCCGAGCGTCAGGAAACGATTCTCGTGCCGATTGGAAAGTTCGTGAATCAGCCGCGCCAGGTAGGTCTTGCCGCTGCCCGTCTCGCCGATCAGCAACACGGTGATGTCGTGTGCCGCGGCGACGCGTAGCTCGTCGATCATGTCGAACATCGACGGCGTGAAGGTCACCATCGAGCGGGTGCGACCGTGCAACGCCTTGTGCGGCCCGCTGCACATGCCGGCCAGCTTGCCCAGCGGGTCGGCCACCCGCGCGATCTGGTCGCGCAGCGCCGTGTGATCGAGCGGTACCGGGAACAACATATCGAATTCCGCCGCCACCGCGTCGCGCAGTTCCTTGGGGCAGGTCGGCTCGACAATGCCCAGCAGCGGAACGCCGCGGGCCAACGCTTGGGCGCGGCGGAGAAATTCACTCGGCGCCATGCCGCGGGCGATCTCGTCGCAGAGATGGATCACCACGCCCCCCAACTCGTCGCTGGCCTGGCAGGCGGCGGCCTCCAGGCTGGGGGCCGCCGTCACCGAGGCCACCATGGCCAAATGCTCGCGGAGATTGGCCGCCAATGGGGCCGAACGACTAATCACCAATAACTGATGGTTCATAACGCGGGACGCTCAAGATGGAGGATGTCGCTCGCAGGAAACAGACAACGACTTGCATCACTGCATTAACTTCCCACATTACTTAGCCATCCTATCTTTACAAGCGCAAAGTTTGATTAACGGCTAGAACAAGAATCGTTTCCCTATAGTTCACAAAGGTTTACGCCGATTATGCTGCCTGTGCATTCTGTCCTGAATGGCGCAGTTAAGTTGTATCGATTGCCGCGATTGTATGGCTGGCAGCGAATGGACTTGATCTGACGAATGTCATGGCCGATTTTTGTTGCTAGGGGCACGACTGTCCATTTTGCTCGCCGGGAGCCGTTGGCCGTTCCCTAAGCGAATTTCGATTTACACGGAGGTATCCAACCATGCAGGCTGTCGCTCTCACCGTGATTCTGTTAGCTGGTCTGGGCCAGTGCGACGACTGCCAATCGCAGCAGGCTGGGTATGGACATGGCGGTGGATGCTTGGCGAGCTGGGGCGTGGGCGACGGACTCGCCTTGGCGCCGATGCCGCAAACCTGCTACCAGCCGCGGTACGGTTGCTACTACAGCAACAACCGCCACATGAATCGCTACCCGGCGTTCCACGGCTACTACTACCGCCGACCGTACAACTACCGCAACCTGTTCGACTACCCTTGGCACGCCGAACTGCACGAGCCGAGTTCGCTATTCACCTACCAGGTGCCCGAAGAGGAATTGCTCGATTTGCCAGCCGACGCGCTCGACACGGGCGATCCCGGCGAGGGGTTCGACGTTCCGCCGGTGCCGGCGGCGCAAAAGCAGGCGACCGAGGACAAGTTGTCGAATCGTCGTGAACCGGCGCGGTTCGTGCCGGTGTCGCGATTCAAATAGAAACATGCCGCGGCGATGCGTTGCTCGCGGCGTTCAATCCGCCCTGATGCTCCCGCCGGCAAGGCGCGCCTGGACATTCTGTCCGGTCGCGCCTTGTTGCTTGCGCGCCCTGCAGAATCGCTGGAAGACGATCCGCAGATGACGCAGATGTCCGCAGATACGCATCATCTGCGAGCATCTGCGCCATCTGCGGACGAACACCAAACATCAGCCGCACCGCGCTAGCGGCCGGTTTTTCGGCGCTAACCGGGGGCTAGCGCCCTTCGGCTGATGTTCGTTGGCGACATCATCTGCGAGCATCTGCGCCATCTGCGGACGAACACAAAACATCAGCCGTACCGCGCTGGCGGACGGTTTCTTGGCGCTAACCGGGGGCTAGCGCCCTCCGGCTGATGTTCGTTGGCGATCTATTCCCAACCCCTGAGGGCAGAAGCGGCATTTCATAGTAGCTTGCGCCCATTCCTTGCAACCGTGTGGCGAGCGATCGGCCGTAAAGGTTGCTCGTCTTGGCGTTCGCCAGTTGTGCCGCCAGGTCGCGGCGCACCACAGTGCAGCGCGGCGCAGCGCCTGCCCTGCCGGGCCGCAGCAACCGCCGCCAGAAACCGGCCGGCCGGCGATCGGCCGTATTGGTGACGCCGAACATCGCCTGGCAGCAGCCTTTGAGTACTGGGGCGATCACCGCGTCGCAATCGGCGAGACCCACGGCAGGGTCGTGTAATAGCAAGATCACCTCTCCCTCGGCGGCATCCGCGCCGCGAGACAACGCATCGAACGGCTCTCGCCGGCACGTGCGCCACACAACACGGGTGTTCGGCTGTTCTTCCAGTCGACGGAGCGCTTCGCGCGTCGCGCCGTGCGCTTGCTCCTCCACCAGCACGATCTGAGCCGCGGGCATTTCCCGGCGCATCTCCGCGACCTGCGGCTCCAACAACTCGTTCGCGCCGTCGACCACGCACACCACGCTAACCCGCGGAAGCGTCGCGACGAGCGATTCGCCGACGAGCCGCTCGAGCGTGTCGATTGTCTGCTCCACCCGCTGCGCCACCGCCTCGATCGGCTCGGCCAACAGCAGGCTGCCTGCGTCCGCCTCGTCCGCGGACGGCCGCTTGCGCGGAACGATCAATGCCGGAGACATTGCCGGACTTGCGAAAGGCACACTGGTTTGGCTCGTCATATTTGTTCTTTCTAGGGCTGATGAGACAAATTGCTACGCTCGGCTGCCAGCGACGTCTCGACAACCAGCGGCAACGCCGGCCAATCGACCACCGCCGGCATCGGCAGCAGACCGGCCATCGTGCGAACCGGCAGGTAGCGGCGATGGTCTCGGTCGCGATACACCTCGACCTGGCCGTAGACGCTGGTGATGTTGTCGTCGTACAGCAACACCCAGGCGTCGTCCGCATCGAGTCGCTGGCGGTGCGCCGCGTTGCGACTGTCTTCCAATACGATCAACGACACGCCCGGTGCCGACACGTCGGGGTCGACAGCCAACGGCGTCACTCGGGCTGGGCCGAGCACCGCCGCCGCATACGGCGCCCAACGCGCACTGATCGCCAGCCGATTCTCCACGCCGCGAGCGACCACGAACTGCATGGCGTCGAGCGGGTAGTCGGTCTTGGCGACCGGCATCATGCTCAGCCGCACAACCAACGACGCGCCGAGCACGCCGGTAACCATCAAGATCACCACCGCGGCGGCGCATTTGGCCGGCAGCGTCAATCGCCGCCGAGCGCCAACCACGCCCGCCGGCAGCGATTGTCCCTGGGGATGATCGTGGTCGGCGGTAGTGGTGCGTTTGCCCCAGATGCGGGCCAAGGTCGAGTCGACATGCGCCGGCAACCACAAGCCGGCCGCCAGCGCAAAGCAGGCGATCAGTTCCGGCAACAGCAACGCGCCGGCGGCAGTCAGCGTAAGCAGCAGCCACTGCGTCGCGTCGCAACGGCGCTGCGTGCGGGTGTAGGACACCACACCCAGCAGCAGCAAGGCCGTAAAAGCCCACAAGGTCGGCGCGAGCGAGCCGGCGAACGTCGACGGAGCAGCCAACTCCAGCCACACGATCTGGGCCGCGGCCGGCGGCATGTGCCAGCCGTAGGGATTTAGCAGCGTGGCCGTCGCGGTCAGCGCCAGCAACGCGGCCAACGAGCCGACACTTCGCGCCGCGTGACGCCGCCACCGCAGCAAGGCTTCTCCGCCGCGACTGACCAGCGCCACGGCTAGAAACGCCAGCGCCGGCAGAAAACTAGCGTGCAGGTTCGCCCACAAGGCGAACACCACCGGCAAGCACCACAGGTAGGACCAGCGTACGGAACCGCAGTCGGTCCAATCCTCGAAGGCCCGGTCGAGCAGCCAGCAGAGGGCGAAAAACAGCACGCACCCCAGGATCGCCGGCGCGACCTGCCAGAACGGGGCCAGCGTGATCGCCACCGGCAGCACGACCAGCGCGGTCGCCGCCAGCGAGATCGCCCGGCGATAGCTGCGCGAGATCATCAGCGCCAGCACCGCGGTGCCGAGCAAGCATTTAAAAACCAACAGCGCGGTCGACTCGCCCCGGATCGCCAGTTGGGCCAGCAACAACTGGCTGCCATAGTCAGGATTAGCGGCCTCCGCCAGCCCGTTCGACCAGAGATCGACCCCGGTGAACACATGATGCCACAAGCCGGCCGGCGGACGGTTGTCGGCCATCACCAGCGCGCAGCCGAGCAACAACGTCAGGACCAGCCCGCGTTCCAACCAGATGCTCCGCCGCGAGGCGGGTGCGGAATGCGATTTTGAGATTTCCACGGATGCCTCCATCGCAACTATAGGTCGTCGACTTGGTTCGCGCCGTTGAAGGATTCCACAAAATGGCGAGACTATGCCGGCGGTAGCAGTCATGCCGGGCAATTGACCTGGGTTGATGCGCCGCACGCGCGTTACAATCGGCACGACTGGAGAGGCGGGAGGCGTGAGGTTTGAGATTGGAGGTTTGGTAACACTTCAGCCAACTGAAGGAGATGTTGAACCACGAAGAGCACGAAGGTCACGAAGAATGCAAGTTTCTGGCTATCAAGACCCACGACTGTCAGGTATGCCGTGGAGTTCATGACCGCTGCCTTTTTGCTTCGTGTTCTTCGTGTCCTTCGTGGTAGGAATTACTTCAGATGGTTGAAGTGATACGAGGTTTGAGGTTTGAGGTTTCAGCATGCATAGAACTGCTGTCGTTGGTTTATCCTGTTCGTTGTTTTTGTCGGCCGCTTCGCTTTGTTCGGCGCAGGCGCCGGTCACTCCGCTGGTAATCGGCCAGCGGGAGGACGCCGCCATCAACGACGTTTATTTCCTTGACGCCCGTCATGGCTGGGCGGTGGGCGAGCGGGGCGCCATTTGGCGAACCGACGATGGCGGCCTGCGGTGGAGCCAGAGCGAGAGCGGAGTCTCCTGCGGATTATCGAGCGTCTGCTTTCTCGACGAGCAGCGCGGCTGGGCCGCCGGCGGCTGGACCGAGCCGTACACGCATCTCTCGCACGGCGTCGTGTTGACGACCGACGACGGAGGCCACTCGTGGCAGGCGCTCAACCGAACGCTGCTGCCGGCGGTGCGGCAGATCCAGTTTTTCAGTCCCACCCGCGGCATCGCCGTAGGCAGAACCTCGCCTCATGCGGCGGCCGGCGTGTTCGTCACCGACGACGGCGGTCGAAGCTGGTCGCCGTTGTCGTCCGATGTGCGGTCCACCTGGCTGGCCGCCGGGCTGACCAGCACCGACTCGGGTCTGCTCGTCGGCTGCGACGGCGTCAACGCCACGCTTGCCGGTCGCTCGCTGCGCCACGGCAAACCGGTCGGCGACCGGCTGCGCGGGCTGACGGCCGTCAAACTCATCGATCAACGGCAGGCGTGGGGGGTGGGCGAGGGAGGATTGCTCGTACAGACGACCGACGCCGGCAAAACCTGGCAGACCCATGCCGGCCGCTTGCCGGCGGGCGCCGAGGCGTGCGATTTCGCCGCCATCGAGATCGTCGGCGACCATGTCTGGATTGCCGGTTCGCCAGGCAGCCGGCTGTTGCATTCGACCGACCGAGGAAAAACCTTCCACTGGCAAAGCAGCGGCCAGTCCGTGCCGTTGCGGGCGATCCAGTTCGTCGATCCACGCCGCGGCTGGGCGGTCGGCGGCTTGGGCACGATCCTGGCCACCAGCGACGGCGGCGTCAACTGGCGGCGACAGCGGGGCGGCGGCGAACGGGCCGCCTGGCTGGCTGTGGTCGACCGTGCCGACCGACTGCCGTTGGAAATGATCGCGCAGTTGTCCGCCGGCGAGGGTTATTTGGGCGTGGTCCACACGATCGTCCGCGACGACTTGGAAGTGCCGGAAGCGGCCGATCCGAACCGCCGGCAGCGCGAGCGCGAGGCGCTAATCGCCGCCGGGGCCAGCCATGCCGACGCCGCCTGGCAGTTCCCCGCGCGGCAGCCCGGCCTGCGGCTTTCGCCGGAGCGAATCGTCGACGTCTGGAAAGCCGACGGCCAGCCGGGAGCGGCCCGGCTGGAGGAACACCTGGTTCGGCAGCTTCGCATCTGGCAACCGCAGGTGGTCGTAACCCACGCCGCCAGCCCGCGGGGCGAAAATCCGCTAGGGCATGTAATCAACCAA
>JBBDLY010000354.1:0-3145 GCA_040878585.1 Pirellulales bacterium | reverse complement strand
TGCTGATAGCTGATAGCTGATCGCTGACAGCTAACGATGTGCCATCAATCAGCTATGTCCTTCGTCGATAATTGGAACTACTGAAAGTTCGTCGCCGGCCCTTCTCTGCTTGTGCTACGTCGCTCCCAGCAATTCACCCACTGCGCAGCGAAACCCTGGCAGCACGTCGCCGCCATCAATCTCGTCGCGACACGTCGCCACGCGTACCTCCGTCCGGGAAAGGTACACAGTGATCGTCGCAAGCTGCGGGTCGACGACCCACACCATCCGGCAACCGGCGGCCAGCCAGTCGCCGATTTTCTCGTCGACCTCGCCCATCCGATCGTGCGGCGACAAGACTTCTACGGCCAAATCGGGCGCACCGGGCCAATACGCCTCTTGCGGCTCGGGCGAGGGAATGTTCCGACTGGCGACAAACGCCACGTCAGGAGCGCGCACCGTGTCCGGTTCGCGGGCAATCAAAAATCCTGTCTCTGCTGCGAAAAAGTATCCCAGTTCGTGCTCACGGATGTGCGCTGCGAGCCGCGAGCCGATCTCCAGCGCGATGCGTCCATGCTTCCAATTGCCATGGCTCATCATTCGCAGTTCCCCCGCGATCAGTTCATAATGGTTTCCGTCATCGGGAAGTTCCAGCAACTGCTCGGCGGTCATGGGGCTGATGGTACTCATAGAATCATTGTACTGCGATCAGCCACCGACGTCATCTTGGAAACCAACGGCTCCGTCCCGCAAGAGGCTTAGCGGACCAGTTCCGCGATCTTCTGGAAACTCGGCTGCAGTGCCGGGTATTGCTGGCGGTAGACCTCAAAGGCGGCGTCGTAGGTGCGATTCTCTTTGCGGTTCGTCTTCGTTTCGCTGACCACTTGGATCGTCGCGGCGCACGCCTCCGGCACGTCCTTGAACGCGCCGCCGCCGACCGCCGCCAGCAAGGCGACGCCGAACGCCGGTCCTTCTTCCGCCTTCAGTGTGACCACCTTTTGACCGAACACGTCCGCCTGCATCTGCCGCCAGAAGGGACTGCGCGAGCCGCCGCCGGAAGCCCGGATCTGCTTCACCGGCACGTCGAGGCCGCGGAATATCTCCAGACTCTCGCGCAACGAGTTGGTCACCCCTTCCATCACCGCTCGGGCCATGTGTCCGCGGGTATGCGTGGGCGTCAAACCGATAAAGCAGCCCCGCGCCAACGGGTCGGCGTGCGGCGTGCGCTCGCCGCTGAGATAGGGCAAGAACAGCAGACCGTCGCTGCCGGCGGGCGCCTCGGCGGCCATGTCGCAGATCAGCTCATACGGATCGCGCTTGGCCGACTTGGCCTTGGCGGAAAGATCTTCGCAGAGTTGGTTGCGGAACCATTGCAAGCTGCCGCCGGCGGCCAGCGTAACGCCCATCATGTGCCACTTGCCGCGGACCGCGTGGCAGAAGGTGTGGACGCGGCCTTGCGGATCGATCTTCACTTCGTCGCTATGGATGAACATCACGCCGGAGGTTCCCAGCGAGGTGCTCAAGATGCCGCTCTTGACGATCCCGTTGCCAACCGCGCCGGCGGCGCAATCGCCTGCGCCGCCGACCACAACGCAATCGGTCGACAGGCCCAGCGCCGCAGCCGCCTCGCTGGTGAGTCGGCCGGTCACGTCTTCCGACTCATGGCACGTGCCAAACAACTCGCGGTCGAGTTCCAGCTTCGACAGCAGCTTGGTCGACCAGTCGCGGCGGGCGACGTCCAGCAACAACATGCCGCTGGCGTCGCTGACTTCGGTGGCGTATTCGCCCGTCAAGCGTCGTCGCACGTCGTCCTTGGGCAGCAGCACTTTCTTGAGGCGGTCGAAATGCTTTGGCTCGTTGTTCCGCAGCCAGAGAATTTTGGGAGCAGTGAAGCCGGTCAACGCCGGGTTGGCGACCAGCTTGATCAATGCGGCGCGGCCGCCGGCTCGCTGTTCGATTTCCTTGCACTCGGCGGCCGTCCGTTGATCGTTCCACAGCAACGCTCGGCGAATCACCTTGTCGTTCTTGTCCAAAAAGACCGAGCCGTGCATCTGACCCGACAGCCCGATCGCCTTGACGTCGGCCTTCTTTAGCTTGGCCTGCTTGACAACCTGCCTGACCGTCTTCACCGTGGCCTGCCACCAATCTTCCGGATCCTGTTCGCTCCACAGCGGCTTGGGATGATAAATGGGATACTCCGCCATCGCCGAGCTGAGAATCGCGCCCGATTCGTCGATCGCCAACGTCTTGGTGCCCGAAGTGCCGATGTCGATGCCGAGAAAGACGCCCATCGTGATAACCGCCGTGGTGCTATGTTGCTGATGCCAAGCCAAGGCCCGGCTGCCGGACCGTGAGGTTCAAATTCTAATGGGCAGACAGTTCGCGCCGCAACCGGCGGCAAAACCTGCGATCGATCGCCGCCGCCAACATCAGCCGATTCGAACAGCGGGGCAAAGCGCAATGCCAGGCACTGCAATACGGCCACGCCTTGGCCCGGCACGGCCACGGCAATACGGGCCACGGTCATGGACAGGCAGCCCGAGCGAACCTAAACTAGACGTCTGGTGACCTAACCACCACCGGCACGGCCCCTCGAGGCCGCGCCCGCCTGGGGCCGTAGCTCAGTTGGGAGAGCGCTGCGTTCGCAATGCAGAGGTCGAGGGTTCGACTCCCTTCGGCTCCACTGGTTTAACTCGTTTAATAGTAAGAACTTACGGCAGTCTCAATAGGCGAAATGCTGTAAGGATTTGGGCTTGTAAACGATTTTGCAAACGATTTGACACCTTCTATTGGGTGCCACCCGGCTTTACAATTCTCTTGGGCAATCTGCCCCGCGGGCTGTTTCTGGCGGTCGACAGCCTGGAACGGATGAGCCGTACGATGCTTGCCGCCATTTGGTAAAGGACCGCATGGAACGCGCCGGGATGCGCTGGACAATCGATAGCGCTCAGGCAATGCTGGACCTTCGCAGTACGCATATCAATGACCAATGGCCCGCGCTGCAAGCCCATCGAATCGATACGGAAACCCAAAAATGCGGCCCAGGAAGTAGTCGCCTGATTCAGGCTCGCTGCAAATGAACCTGCCCGCATCGCTACTTTCCAATGCCGGGCGAAGCTTGCCTTCATAAAGCTTCTTCGCTTTTTCCGCTACGAGTTTCGATTGA
>JBBDLY010000353.1:0-3169 GCA_040878585.1 Pirellulales bacterium | reverse complement strand
CCGTCGCTGGCGGCTTCGATTTCGCCGTCGTGATCCGCGATGATGCGATAGACAATCGACAAGCCCAGGCCGGTCCCTTGTCCGCTTCGTCGACGGGTAAAAAATGGTTCAAACAGATGCTGCATTACTTCGTCGGTCATGCCACAACCGTTGTCGACGAGCGTCAGTTCCGCCTGCCCCTCGCGCTCGGCAAGCTCGACCTGGACGACGCCGCCTGGTTCGAGGCTGTCCAGTCCGTTGGTGATTAAGTTCAGGACGACCTGCTTGATCTCCTGGGCGTTGACGTTGCCCATCACGTGATCTCCGTCAGCGAGCACGACCTGTTTTTCCTGGTACATGCCAAGGTGGCCGACCATGTCGATCACCCCCTCGACCAGCTCACGGAGATCGGTTGGCTGATGCCGCACGTCCCCCATTCGTGAAAAGTCGAGCAGCCGTTCGGTAATTTCCTTGCAACGAAACGCCTCGTCCTGGATCATCTTCAAGTAGTTGCCGGCCACTTCCGCATCTGCGGAGTCGGCGAATTGAGCGGCACGGATGCGGCTGGCAAGCGACTCGCCGCACATGGCGATCGACGCCAGCGGATTGTTGATTTCATGTGCCACGCCCGCCGCCAGAAAACCGACCGACGCCAACTGTTCACTGCGGACGACTTGCTTGGTGCGGACTCGCACCTGGTGGTCCAAGTCGTTGCAAATGTCCCGAAACCGGGCGGTCATGTCGTTCATGGCGTTGGCCAATTCCGACATCTCGTCGCAGGTATCGAGTTCGATGCGATGCTGGAAATCGCCTGCTGCGACAATCCGCGATCCCTTCACCAGTACCCGTAGCGGCCGAAACACCGAGGCGTAGGCCAGCCGCGCGAAGGCGGCCAACAGCACGACCACCAGAATGCTGCTTAAAATGCTCAGCCAGATCAGCATATGGTAGTGGCCTCGGGTATCGGTGGAGAAGTCTTGCATCCGTTGATGGAGGTAGCTGGGCAGTTCCGCAGTGAGCAACTCCAACTGCTTGACTTCGTCATCGAGCCGCGCGACCTTCGCTTCGTCGAGCATCCACAGTTCGTCTTCGTCGGCGTTCTCGATGCGCGACAGCGTATTGCGTATTTTACGCACGGTCTCCCGCTCTCGATGCGCCTCGTTGATGCGAAATGTTTCCCATTCGTTGCTGTCCAGTTCCCACTGATACTTGTCGAGCGTCTGTCGAAAGATCTGCAGGTACAAACCAAACTGTTCGCGGAGGATGCGGGCGTCGACCATCGGCTTTTGCAGATCGGCGGCGGGAAACTCGCGGACCACCTTCGATTCGCTCAAGGTCACCCGCAGCTCGCCCACCTGCCGGCTCAAGGCATTGGCCAGCGGCAGTTCGCCGCTCCGGGCGCGGAGTCCCTTGACCAACGATCGGAACGAGTAGACGCCGACCAGGGCGGTCGTCGACAGCACCGAAACGATCACCAGCAGCAGGACCATGCCCAACAGCAGTTTCGTGCGCAGTGGCCAGCGGGAAAACAACGGAAACCTCCCAAACGTGCCGCGGCAAGGCCGGATAAATCGGCCGGAACGCTAGCACCATAGAGCTTTTACGGATGCTCGAAGGGTCGCGAGTCTAACACCGACGTCGAAATCGAACAAGAACAAAACGGGCCGGCGGCGCGTTCAATAGCGGATCACTTTTCGCAGCATCAGGGCGCCGGCCGCCAATAGGACGACGTTGCCGAGCCAGACCGTTTCCGGCGGCAAGGCGCCGTTCTTGGCGCGATCCAGTCCGAACATCAACAGGGGGTAATAAACCAGCAGGATCGGTAGGAAGCAGAGGAAGAAGCTCGTCAGAAAGTCGCTGTTCTTCAGACGAATCGCCAGCGGAGCGCCCACCGCCACGAAGCAGAGGCAGCTCAACCCGCTCGCCCAGCGGCGGTGTGGCTCGGTTTGCAAGCGATGAAAGTGCCATACCGCCCGATCGAGAACGGTGTTGGTCGACTTCCACGACTCGTTCTCGCCGGAGAAGTAATCGCCGGCAATCATTGCAATGCCCGCCTCGGCCGCGATCTGTTGCTGAAGATCGGTGATGAGTTCCTGCTGCCGGACGATCGCCGAGGGGATGTCGGCCAGCGGCATGCTGCTGGCGCTGCGTCGATCATGGGCGTCCTCCGGGCTAATCGGCAACACCCGCTCGATGGTGCCGGGAAATTCCATGTTGACGCCGCCGCCGCTGGCGTTGCCGTTGTGCAACAGGATCGTCAACGTATTAGCGCGGGGATCGGCATGCAGTTCGGCCCACTCGGCGCGAATGGTGATCGAAGGCGTATTTTCGCCCGATTGAAAGGTTACGGTCGGCCGCAACAGTCGCTTGCCTTCGACGTCGCGCACGTTGATCGCGAACTGCCCTTGGCTGAACGATTTTTCCTTGGCCAACACGTTGTATGCGACTTCCTCAAGCGACTCGATCACCACGCGGCGGACCCCGTCGCGTCCCCAGGAGACCGCCACGTCATTGAGATAGACCGCGACCAGACTGATCACCGCCACGACCACGTAGGTCGGCCAAAGCAGCTTCATCGGCGAGATGCCCATCGATTTGACCGCCACAATCTCGTTGGCCGACGACATCCGTCCGTAGACGCTGCAGGTGGCAAACAGGATGGTGGCGGGAATAGCGAAACGCAAGGCGTCTGGCAGAATATAGGGCAGCAACTGGGCAATCTGCACGACTCCCAGACTTTTGTCCAACGCCTCGCGGACGACGCCGACCAGGATCATGACCACCGTCATGCCAAACAAGCTGAACAGAAAGACTGTCAGCAACTGCCGGATCACATATCTCGACAATAAGCGCATGGACAACGGCAGTTCGCTGGAGTAAGCGGCTATGCCGCGGCGGGATTTTTGGCAGCACAAGACTCGAAGCGGTAAGTCTCGATAGAACCGTCACCGAGGTCAATACCGATCGCAGCCACACAGAGCGGCTGAGGGCGGCTTGCTAGATCAAGTCGACGTGCGAATCGCTCAGCTTGTGCGCCTTGCGCTGCTTGCGGAGCTCGTTCATCAGATGGCTGATCGCTGCGCAATGAGAGGCCACCGCCTGCTTATATCGCTCGCCTTCGGCCCGCTCCTCGGCGGAGGCGCGGTCCTGCCGGTACTCGCTACATTCGACATCCCATCTGGCCGCATCG
>JBBDLY010000352.1:1408-3181 GCA_040878585.1 Pirellulales bacterium | reverse complement strand
AATTAGCCGGTCGGCATAACGCACGATATCGGCGTACTGAGAGCCTCCGAACCCACGATTGATTGTGGCGGCTTCGCCGAACGCTTTTCGGACGTCCCACATCCGAATACTGGAACTGCCGATAAACACGATTGCGTTCTCCGGCGGCGGCGTTGTTCGGTCTTGTGCCGCGAAGGCATCCATCGCCGTTTGCCAGCGATCAGCCGGCTCGGCCGCCGGCGTAGCCGCAGGCCAGATTATCGCAAGAAGCAGCAGGCAGCGCGGGATCGACAAATGGCAAGGCATGGCAAAACCTCGGAATAAGAGTAGACGGCGGTCCATCGCTCGGATCAGCGACGTAGCGCCAGTATACGCGATGTGTGGACAAGATTCACGCAGCAGCGATTCAGGCGGCGGCTTGGCTGGTGGCGGTGGTCGACGCGACGACGCGGAACGGTTCGCCACGAACGCCAATATGCGGCCGCAAGGCGATGTTGATCACCAGTCCGACGGCCAATCCATTGGCGACCAGCCCCGAGCCGCCGTAGCTGACCAGTGGCAGCGCCAGGCCCGTGATGGGCAGCAAGCCAACCATCATTGCCGTATTGGTGACAACCTGGCTAGCCAGCAAAGCGGCCACGCCGACGACGAACAATCTTGCAAACGGCTCGCCGGTGCGCAAGGCTATCGACAACATCTGCTGTAGCAGTACAAAGTAGAGGCCGAGCAGGACGGCTACTCCAAGCAGCCCGAATCGTGCGGCAAGCACGACGAAGATCGAATCGGTGGCCGCCGCGGGGACATAATGCACCGCGGCAATGGCTTCGTCGTGGCGATTGTCGATTCCCGCTGTTCCGCCCAGGGCAACGAGCCGCTTGGCGTGATGCAAGTGAAAGCCGTCGTCGTCAGGATTTTCACCCGGACCGGTTTGCTGCAGCACCGCCGTTACGCGGGAAACTTGCTCGCGACTCATGAGCGACCAAAAGGCCGGCAACAGCATCAGGCCGGACAGCAGCAGCATCGCCAGATGGCTCCAGCGGACGCCGGCGGCGAGCATCACGGCCATCAGCACGGGAAAGAAAAGTAGGGCCGTGCCCAGATCCGGCTCTCGCAGAACGAGCGCCGCCGGCAACACGGCCAACAGCAGCGGCACGACCCAGCCGACGAGCCGCCGCTGCTCGTTGCGATACATCAGCCAGCGGGCCAGGGCCGCAATGAAGAATAGCTTGGCAAGCTCGGACGGTTGCAGCCCGATCGGGCCGATACGAATCCAGCGATGCGAACCATTGACCGCCGGGAACCAGTAGACCGCAACCAGCAGGAACAAGCTGGCGGCGAATCCGGCGTAGGCCCAGCGTCGCATCACTGCGTACTGCGGATACGCCGCCGCCGCCGCCACGCTGATAGCCAACGCCGCCCATAATACCTGTTGCCGGAACATCCGGCCGCTCGATGCGACCAATTTTTCACTTTCCTGAATGCCGCACAGGCCGGCCGCAAGCAGGGAGAGGGCGCAAAAAATCAACATCCAGGGAAAGTTTCTAACGCTATTATGCATGCCCGCAATCCGTCCAGGTCGATCCAACCGGGCCGAATTATAAGCCGCGCCCCTTGATTTCACGATGCCAAACCGCCGCCGGACGAAGCCTGGAAGGTGGTGGGAGATCCGGCAGTGTCAACACCCTGACAGGTTGCCCACGCCAGAAAGCCGTTGATGCCGTAGGTTCCAGCCGGTTGATCTGCCGGCACGTCAATGATCACATTGCCGGTGAACGTCCGCAGGACGGTATCGGC
>JBBDLY010000352.1:0-1398 GCA_040878585.1 Pirellulales bacterium | reverse complement strand
CTGGAAGCGACGCGCCGGCGGCGGCCGGCACGACCCCCTCGGAGAGATGATGCAAAAACGCCCAGTCTTCCCAGGCTACGAAACCGGCTCTTTTTGTGCAAACTGCTTGATTTGGCAACCATGGGTGTTAGATTAGTTAGCCGGGGGTATGTGGCGCCGCAAAAAACCTTTGCGACCCATCCAGCCCACTGAGCCATAGGTTCCACGCCGCTATCGCTAAGAATCTATCGACCCGAGCCCGGCGAACGTCGGCGCGCACCATCCCGGAGGCGCGTCGGAAATTAGACAACCATTGAGGAGATTCAGATGTTGAGCTTTGCTTGGAAGAAAATGCTGGTGGTGGCCGCCTTCGCGGTTGCTTCGATCATGTGGTCCGCCAACGTCGCCGACGCCGGTTGGGGCAGCAGCGGCGGTAGCTGGGGTTCCAGCGGAGGCAGTTGGGGTAGTGGCGGCGGAAGCTGGGGATCCAGCGGCGGAAGTTCCGGCGGCTACGTCGTACGGCATGGCGGCTGGGGCTCGCACGGCAGCTCGGGCGGATCGTGGGGAGGCCATTGGCGTCCCTTCCAACGCTTGCACCGAATTCACCATCGTTCGCATTACAGCAGTGGCTCGTCCGGCGGTAGCTGGGGTTCGCACGGCAGTAGCGGCGGCGGCTATGGCAGCTACGGCTCGCATGGCAGCCATGGCTCGCACGGCAGCAGCGGCGGCGTTTATTACTCGGCGCCGATCGAACATGAAGCCGCTCCCAGCGATACACCGGAAGTACCCGTCCCGCCGCAGGCCAGCGCCCGCGACGGCAGCGTGACAATCGCCATTCAGGTACCGGCCGAAGCTAAAGTGTTCATCAACGGCGTGGCGACCAGTTCGACCGGCGAGGATCGCGTGTACGTTTCCAACGGCTTGGCGCATGGCAAGCGTTATCGCTACACGGTTCGCGCCGAGGTTGAGCGCGACGGCACGACGATGGTTGAGGAGGAGAGCGTCGTGCTGACCTCCGGTGGCCGTTCGCAGTTGGCGCTGAATTTCGACGCCGCAGTTGAGAACGTCGCCGAAAAGTCCGACGTCAAGCAAGAGAATCCGCGCACGACGTTGAAGGTCAACGTGCCGGCCGACGCCAAGGTGTCGGTTCTGGGCGTCGAGACCAACCAGCTAGGCTCGGAGCGCTTCTTCCATACCGACCGTCTGGCCAACGGCCAGAGCTGGGACGGCTACACCGTCAAGGCGGTGGTGATCCGCAATGGTCAGCCGATCGCATTGGAGAAGCAGGTAACGCTTCGCGGCGGAGAGTCGCAAGCATTGGCCTTCGACTTCGAAGCGGCCGAACTGGCCAGCCACGTGAGTCAAGCGACTCGCTAACGGCCCGTTCCACGAGCAAGCCTTCTGGCCACGCCCCCCCCC
>JBBDLY010000351.1:0-3195 GCA_040878585.1 Pirellulales bacterium | reverse complement strand
TCGTCGCGGGCTTCGACCAGCTTCTTTACGGACTCGTGGATCATGGGGCTAATCTCGATCAGCAACGCGCCTCCCTGGCGGAGTCGCGGTGCGGCTTGGTCGATGAGCCTTGCGATCACCTCGGCACCGGTTGGCCCGCCCACCAGCGCGCCGCGCGGTTCATGCTCGCGGACGTCGGTCGGCAACTCGGCGTACTCGCTCTCGGAAACGTAAGGCGGATTACTGACGATGAAGTCGAAGGTCTGTTCGGCCGGCAAAGCTGCGAGTAAATCGCTCTCTACGAAAGCGATCCGCTCCTCGACCTGATGCGCCGCGGCGTTTTTGCGAGCGATTTCCAGGGCTTCATTGCTAATGTCGACCGCCGTGACCTGGCAATTCTTGGCGTGCTTGGCCGCGCACACCGCCAGGATGCCGCTGCCGGTGCCGACGTCAAGCACTTGCAGAGTCGGCTCGGGGCGCGTGTACTCCTTGACCAAATCGAGCAGCGTGACGACGATGTGCTCGGTTTCCGGCCGCGGAATCAGCACCTCCGGCGTGACGCGGAACGACATCGAGTAGAATTCCTTCCGCCCCACGAGATAGGCGACCGGCATGCCGTCGGCCCGGCGACGGACCAACTCGCGAAAGGTGAGCCGCGTCGGCTCGTCGGCCTCCTCGTCGAAAGCAGTGTAGAGTTCAATCCGCTGACAGCTTCGCGCCTCGGCCAGCAGCACCTCGGCCTCCAGTCGAGGCGACTCGGCGTTATGCTGTCGCAAGTAATCCTCGGTCCATTGCAGCAAGCGCAAGATGGTCCATTTCTCATCCATAGCAGTATGTCTCATGTTGTAGGTAGCATGTTGCATGTGGCATGTGAGAGGTGGAACGTCGCATTGCCACATGCAACATGCAACATGCTACTTGCTTCATGCTTCATGCTTCGACCGCGTCCATGTCCATGGCGTCGCGCAGGTTCTGCCGATCGTATTCGATCAGACGATCGGTGACTATCTGGAGGTTGCCGGCGATGATCTCGTCGAGCTTGTACCAGTTCTCCTTGATGCGGTGGTCGGAGACGCGATTTTCCGAAAAGTTGTAGGTCCGAATCCGCTGACTCCGGTCGCCGCTGCCGACGAGGCTCTTGCGTTGATCGGATCGCTTTTTCTCTTCTTCCTCGCGTTTGACTTCGTAGATGCGAGCCTTCAATACCCGCAATGCCTTGTTCTTATTCTTCAACTGGCTTTTTTCGTCCTGGCACTGCACGACGATGCCCGTCTCGTAGTGGGTGAGCCGCACGGCGGAGGCGGTTTTGTTGACATGCTGCCCGCCCGGCCCGCTGGCGCAAAATGTGTCGAGCCGATAATCGTCCGGACCGATCTCGACCTCCACGTCCTCCGGTTCGGGCATTACGGCGACCGTGGCGGCCGAGGTGTGGATGCGGCCTTTGGTCTCCGTTTCCGGCACGCGCTGCACGCGATGCCCGCCGCTTTCGTATTGCAATTCGCGGTAGACTCCCTCGCCTTGGATCGAGAGAATGACTTCCTTCAGTCCGCCCAATTCAGTCCGCGCGCTGTCGAGCACCTCGAGCTTCCAGCCTTTCGCTTCGCAGTGATGCTTGTACATTTCATACAAGTCGCGGGCGAACAGCGCCGCTTCGTCGCCGCCGGTGCCGCCGCGAATCTCCATCACGCAGCGGGTGCGGCTGGCGTCCTCGCCGCCAATCGTGTCTCCGAGCAGATCGTTCCACAGCTTCTCGCGACGTTCGCGGATGCTGGAAATCTCTGCTTCGGCAAGTTCGGCCATCTCGACGTCGTCGTCGTCGATCATCTGCTGAGCCTCTTGGACCTCGCGGTTGAGTTCCTTGAACTTGCGATACTTCTTGACCAGCTTGGCCAGCCCGCCATGCTCGCGGGCCATGCTCGCCATGCGATCCGGATTGGTCATTACTTCCGGATCCTGCATTTGCTTTTCAAGTTCTTCGAAGCGGTGAAGCTTCTGTTCAAGCATCTTCCGCATGGGGTGGTCCTTAGGAAGCTATCAGCCATTAGCTGTCAGCTTTCAGCGATTAAAAGTAACAGTCATCTTGGTTGCGTCTGGTTGTCGCGATTCGAAACGTTAGGCGATTTACTCTCGACAAGCTGATGGCTGAAAGCTGATCGCTGACAGCTACTAGCTACTTCACAAAAAAACTTCCCGGCCGCGCACGCAGCGCATCCGGGAAGCCTGGGTGTCTCGTCAGCTTACAGCTAGCCTTCCGACTCGGCTCCCTGCTTTTTCTTCCGCTTGAGGCTGGCATAGCCGGCCTTGGCGAACTTGTTCTTGAATTTCTCGATGCGGCCTTCCGTGTCGACAAACTTCTGTTTGCCGGTGTAGAAGGGATGGCAATCGCTGCAAATATCAACCCGCAAGTCCGCCCGAGTGCTGCGGGTGGTAAACGTATTGCCGCAACCGCAATGGACTTGCGTGGTAACATACTTGGGATGAATGTCGCTCTTCATGTGACTTTCCTGCGCCGAAAATGCTGACACCGTTCGGATGCCGCCGCCACGTGGTAGGTGCGACTGGCAGTGATCGAATTCCTTAGTTTATCGCGACGCGTCAGCTAAGGCAAGTGCTAGCTGGGGGCGGATTTAGCTGTTTTGCCGCCGCCGGTGAGTTGGATCGGCTGGCGCACGGACAGCAACTAGGCCGCCTGCCGCTTGTTACTTGCCGGCAGCCCCTGATCTTGGCGTAAATCGGCGAACAATCGGTCCAGGCTGCGGTTGCTTTTGCCCCAATCGTAGACTTGCCCCGGGATATGGGTAGCGGCGGCGACGTGAGTGCCTTGGCCGGCCCGCTGCAGGGATATCTTCAACTCGCCTTGAAAAGATGTAACCGAGGATGGCAGTTCGGCGGTGAGCAGGCAGCCGTCCTCTCCCTGTTCGACTCCTTGGAAGGTTTGGCCTTGCCTGGCTAGGGAGCAGAGCGCTCGGGCAATAGCGCGACCAATCGGCGCGTCGATCGTCTCGGTGCGATCCTTGCCGGTGCGGACGCCCCACTTGGCGTACAGCGGCTGTACGACCGAGGCGATTCCCTCGAACGAAACCGGAGACGATACGATCTTGTCGTAAATCGCTAGCAACGCCTCGCCCGACAATCCCTTGGTCGCGCCGGCGGCATGGCCGGCAACGACGGCCCGCACACCGTCGACCCGCACGATGTTCTCGTAGCGAGCATCGT
>JBBDLY010000350.1:0-3197 GCA_040878585.1 Pirellulales bacterium | reverse complement strand
GTTGGGTCTTGTGACATTGGAAATCGCTCGCGCCGCTTGGTCCGGCCTACGGCTAATACGCGTTCTCCCCTTTCAACACTACGCGGATCGTCTTGAACAGAATCTTGACGTCCATCCACAGCGACCATTCGCGGATGTATTGGTGGTCGCATTCGATTCGCTTTTCCATCTTGTCAAGCGTTTCGGTCTCGCCTCGCCAGCCGTTCACTTGGGCCAGGCCGGTGATGCCGGGCTTCACCTTGTGCCGCAGCATGTAGCCCTTGATCTCCTTGCGGTACGCTTCGTTGTGGGCGTTGGCGTGCGGGCGGGGGCCGACCAGCGACATGCTCCCCTCCAGCACGTTGAACAACTGCGGCAGTTCGTCGAGCGAAGTGCGGCGGAGGAACCGGCCCACCTTGGTGATGCGTTCGTCGTCCTTGGTCGCCTGGGTGACGCTGGCCCCGTTCTCGCAGACTCGCATGCTGCGGAACTTCCAGACCAGGATCTCACGGCCGTCCAGCCCGTAGCGTTTCTGCCGAAAGAAGATCGGCCCCGGCGAAGTCAGCTTGACCGCCGCCGCAATCGCCAGCAGCGGGATCGCCAGCAGTAGTAACAGCGCCACCGAGAGCACGACGTCGCTGACCCGCTTCAACAGTCCGTCGACGCCGTACAACGGATTCTCGAACACGCTCACCACCGGCAGGCCGTTGATGTTGGTCCAGCGACTGTGCAGCAACTCGAACACGAAGAAGTCGGGCACGATGTAGACGCTGGCGGTCGTATCGCCCAGCTTTTCCAGCACGCTCTTGATCCGCGACTCGGCCCGCATCGGAAAAGTGATGTAGATCATGTCGACCTGGCGTCCCCGGGCGGCGGCGACCAGGGCGTCCAGATCGCCCACCTTGGCGCCAACGTCCTTGGGCAGCGGCGTCGTGCGGCCGTCGGGCCGGTCGTCGTAAAAGCCGGTCAGCCGCAGGCCCATCTCGGGCGAAGCCTCGATGTTCCGCGCCAGTTGGATGCCCAGGTCGTTCGCTCCGACGATGGCAAACCCCCGACGGTTGAGTCCCTTGGCCCGCAGGAACTGCTGGAACCAGCGGGTGTGCATGCGCGTGAGGCAGAGCAAGCAAGGCGAGATGATCGCCCAACAGACGACGGCGTTGATCGAGAGATCCTGTGCGTAGCCGGTAAAATAGGCCAGGCCGGTCAACAGCGGCAGTGCATATAGCCAGGTGAGTAGCACGCAACTCAGTTCGCGTTCCACCGGCACGCCCCGCCAGCTTCGATACATGCCGCTCAGCTCGGCCACCAGGCGGTAGACGACAATCGCCGCGGCGGTAATCACCATCAGCCGTTCGCCGCTGAAGAAGCCGGTCAGGTAGAGCGTCAGCGCGGTTGCACCGAGCAGGCAGACCCCGTCGGCCAGCCGATACAAGGCGTGCAGAAACGACCACTGCTGTTGAATCCGACGAGAACGCGCCAACATGGCTGAAAATCTTTCGCTAGAGACCAGATCGTGACTGCGGTCGTCGGCCGTCGAGGCAGAATCTGGGCCGCCGGCAACCGCGGGCATTCGGTATTGCTTGCGAAAGTATAGGCCATGCAGCGGCCCGCGGTCGGGCGGGTGGCACAATCGTTAGATTCGCACATTCCGGCAACGCCGATACAAGGAGCGGCTCAAGAATAACTTCCGCACTTGCCTTGCGGTAAGCCACCAATAAGGCTGATTGAACAGAAGGACACGGAGAGAACTGAGCAGTAAGACCTCTGTTGTTTCTGTCCGCTCTGTTTGCCTATTTAGGAGGCTGTCATCATCAGAACGACTGTTGCTCAACGATCGAAGTTCCCTCTAAGACCTCCCCCAATGTCCAAATTAACGGATGACGCATCTCCGCTGAAAGCGGCAGGAGCGAACAGAGCGGAAAAAGGGAAACAGAGAAGTGCGACTTCGTTCTCTCCGTTTCCTCCTGTTCAAATCCGCGACAAGCTGGTCATGCGGCGATCGCGGTGGTAGGGTACAAGGGCAAGTCAGTCCGCTTGATCCCGATGTCCCCACCACCGACAGGTTCGCCATGTCCACCAAGACCCTCATGTTCGTCCCGCTGATATTGGCATGGCTTGTCGTCGCTGGGGCCGCCGTGGAGCCTGTCGAAACCAAATCGCTGCTGCTGATTGGCGACCAGGGGAGCCACGCGCGGGGCGCGCACGAGCACATGCCGGGATTGAAGATTCTGGAAAAATGTTTGCAGGGCGTGCCTCACCTGAAAGTCACCCTGGTGCAAGCCGACGGCGATTGGCCGGAGGGCAACGACTTGATTGACGCCGCCGACGGCATCGTCCTCTACCTGGACGAAGGGGGCCGCTGGACGCAGCAGACGCCCAAGCGTCGGGAGTCGATCCTGCGGCTCAAGCAGCGCGGTGGCGGAGTGACCGCGCTGCACTGGGCTACCGGCGCCAAGGACGGCCGCTTCGCGCCGTTCCACCAGCAATTGATCGGCGCAGTCCACGGCGGCGACGATCGCAAATACATTCACCTCGATACCGAAGTGAAGGTCGTGGCGCCCGACCATCCGATTACCGCCGGCTTGGCGAACTTCCGCCTGCGGGATGAGTTCTATTACCGACTGAAGCAGACCGAACGGGGCAAGCTCACGCCGTTGCTGGAGGCGGACGTTCAAGGCACGCCCGAGCTGTGCTGCTGGGCGCTGGAGCGCGGCGACGGCGGCCGTTCCTTCGGCTTCGTCTGCCTGCACGAGCATTCCAACTGGGGCCGTAAGAACATCCGCCGCCTGGTCACCCAAGGCGTGCTATGGACGATCGACGTCGAGCCGCCGAAAAATCTATCGCTCGACATCGTCGAGGACGACTTGGCCCTGCCAAAGTGACTACCAGACCTTGCTGAAGTCGACCGTCACCTGATCCAGAATCGCCAGTTGCACGACCTCGTCGTGATCGCGCACGGTGTACTTTCCGTCCCTCAATATCAATTGTTCGACCGTGTGGTTTTCCGGATCGACGAGCCAAAACTCCGGTACGCCCGCGGCCTCGTAGCGCTTGCGCTTCAGCGTGCGGTCGTATTCGCGCGTGGAGGGCGAAAGTATCTCGATCAGCAAGTCCGGGACGCCCTTGATTTTGGTGGGCGTGACAATGCGATTCGCCGGCAGCAGCACCACGAAGTCTGGCACGACGACGTCGAACTCGGCGAGATGCACGTCAATCGG
>JBBDLY010000349.1:0-3210 GCA_040878585.1 Pirellulales bacterium | reverse complement strand
ACCGGTTCCGGCGTGATCATCGATCGCGAGGGGCTGATTCTCACCAACAACCACGTGGTCGCCGGCGCCGACGAGGTGGTCGTCAAGTTGCTTGATGGACGCGAGTTCGTCGCCACCGACATTCGCACCGATCCGGAGACCGACCTCGCGCTGCTACGCATCGAAGGGGCCGACGATCTTCCCGCCGCGAAACTGGGCGATTCCGATCGCCTGTCGATCGGCGACTGGGTGATCGCCATCGGCAATCCATTCGACTTGGAGTCGACCGTCAGCGCGGGCATCATCAGCGGCAAGGGCCGCGACCTGGGGAAGATTCGCCGGGCGAAGTTCCTGCAGACCGACGCCGCAATCAATCCCGGCAACTCTGGCGGGCCGCTGGTAAATCTACGTGGCGAAGTAATCGGCATTAACACGGCGATTGCCTCCAGCAGCGGCGGATACCAAGGCATCGGCTTTGCGGTCCCGGTGAACCTGGCCAAGTGGGTGATCGCCCAGTTGCAAGAAAACGGCGAGGTCCGGCGCGCCTATTTAGGGGTCGCCATCGGCGAAGTGAACGCCGAGATCGCCGAGCAACTCGATGTCGACTTGCGCTCCGGCGTCGTGGTGGGGCAGGTCTATCCCGACACGCCCGCCGCCGCGGCCGGCTTGCAAGAGAACGATGTGATCGTCCGCTTTGGCGACCAGCAGGTGCGTGCTCCCGGCGACTTGCAGCAAATCGTGGAACGTTCCACGGTCGGCGAGACGCTCCAGGTCGAAGTTGTTCGCGCGGGTGAAAAGCAGACGCTCGATATTCAGCTTGAGAAACTACCCGCCGACTTCGGCAATCCGCGACTCGCTCCCCGAAAATCGGCGAACTAATCGGATCTCCCGCCGGCGTCCCCAATAGGATCGTCACGGTCAAGACGCTCCACGGGGATCGCCATTTCGTAAGGCCGGTCGCGCCATCGATGGATGGACGCGGCCGGCCTCTATTGCTGCGCCCGCTGGCGCGGCGGGGGCGGTTCCATTACACTAGGGCGAGGCTAGCTGTCAGCGTTTAGCTATCAGCTTTCAGCCGTCAGCCGTCAGCAAGGACAAACGCAGTTCCTGGTTGCTAACGGCAGAGAATTAATGGGATTGACGCCGAGGGTCGGCCCCACAACATCAGCCGGCCTGCGCTAGCGGCCGGTTTTGCAGCGCTAACCGGAGGCTAGCGCCTTCCGGCTGATGTTAAACGGCGATTATTTCACAACCTCTGACGGCTGACGGCTGATAGCTGACAGCTGACAGCTAATAGTGTGCTCTCAACAAGCCGCGTCCTTCATCAAAAATTGGAACTACTGAAAGCGCATCCTCTGTGACCGCCCCCAATCCGCTCTATCTGCCTGAACTCCGCGAGATGCTCGCCGAGGACGACCACGCCCAGTTGTCCGAGTTTTGCTCGGCGTTGCATCCGGCTCGGATTGCCGAGTTCATGGAGGGGTTGGCCGCCGATGAGATCTGGAGGGTGTTGCAGCACGCCGAACCGGGCGTGGGGCAGATGATCTTCGGCTATTTCGAGCTGCCCAAGCAGATCGAAATCATGACCTACGCCCCGCCGGAGGAGATGGCGCGGTTCATCGGCGAGATGCCTTCGGACGATCGGGTCGACTTGCTCGACGAGGTCGATCCGGAAATTGTGGCCCAACTGCTGCCGCTGCTGCCGGCCGAGGAACGCCGCGACATCCAGCGCCTGCGATCGTATCCGGAACAGACCGCCGGTGCGATCATGACGACCGATTACGCCGGCTTGAGCGAGAAGCTCACGGTCGGCCAGGCGGTCGCCGCGCTCGGCAAACAGGCGGAAGACCTGGAGACGATCTACTACATCTATGTGGTCGACGATGAGAACCACTTGCGCGGCGTGCTGTCGGCGCGCAATCTGATGTCGATGATGGGCAAGCCGGAGACGCTCATTGGCGACATCATGGACCGTGGCGTGGTGTCGGTCGACGTGACCGACGATCAGGAAGTCGTGGCCGACAAGGTCGCCCATTACGACTTGCTGGCGATTCCGGTGGTCGATAGCGAGCACCACATGCTCGGCATCGTCACGCACGACGACGTGATCGACGTCGTCCGCGAAGAGGCGATGGAAGACGCCCACCGCAGCGCCGCCGTGGCCCCGTTGGGAGAATCGTACCTGACGACCTCCATCCTGACGCTGACTTGGAAGCGCGGCATTTGGCTGTTCATTCTGTTCTTCGGCGCGCTGGCCACCACCTTTGCGATGGAGCGCTACATCGGCGTGCTGGAAAAATGGGAATGGCTGGTGCTGTTCATTCCCTTGATTATCTCTAGCGGCGGCAACTCGGGCAGCCAATCGGCCACGCTTATCATCACCGCGCTCACCGCCGGCCAGGTGACCCTCGGCGATTGGTGGCAGGTGGCCCGTCGCGAGATGCTGCAGGGCCTGTTGTTGGGCGGCCTGCTGGGAATATGCGGTTTCTTCGCCGCCTACTACTTTGTCGGCTGGCGCAACGCCTTGGTATTGCCGTTGGCAATTCTGCTGGTGGTGTTCTCGGGAACCTTGATCGGCGCGGTGCTGCCGTTGCTGTTTCGCCGCCTCGGCCTCGACCCCGCCTTGATGAGCAATCCCTTCGTCGCGGGCATCATGGACGTACTGGGAATCGTGGTCTATTTGAACGTCGCGCTGTGGCTGCTGGTGTAGTCGTGGCCTTTGCTCCGCGACTTCCAAGTAACATGCCCCTGGCCGGCGATTGTCACGTTTCTTGTTAAGGAATGAAAGCGCAAGGACGCGAAGGCGCAAAGTGCGTGAATGTTCACACATGCGCTCTGGAACCTTTGTGACGTTGCGTGAGAGTCTGCGAAACTCGTCAACTGACCGCAAAGTCAATTTGTTTGCCGCGGGAATTCGAAAGGTCGTAGAAGCCTTGTCGGGACTCCATGAGGTTGGGATTCTTGTTGACATGAGCCTGAACGTACAGCCAATAAGCCCGGTCGCGACCTGCGTCGTATGCAATGACCACCACAGGGAAAGGCTCAAAATACCAGTACCTGACATCCCGCAAATCAACCCGCTAGCCTAAAGGATAGTAGACCAACGGCTGGACACAAATGGCAAAAAGCCTCGCATACGCGACATTCCCGGCGAGTCGTAGGCCGGACCAAGCGGCGCAATAGCGCACCATCACCCATCAACACAGCCGCCGCGCCGTTCCGGCAGATTCA
>JBBDLY010000348.1:12775-20368 GCA_040878585.1 Pirellulales bacterium | reverse complement strand
AGAGGCCCGACCGCTACGGCGGGACACCGCAGTCACTTTACCCGCATCAGGGGTAGTTTACTTCTACTCAACGCGGGCGTCATTCGCTACTATACTGGTGGAGATAAAATACCGAATTGCTAAGATTGAGATAATTTCGATGATTCGCCGATTAACGATTAACGGTTTTCGCGGTTTCCAAAACTACGAGGTGGGCAACCTCGGCAGGGTTAACCTTCTGGTTGGTACCAACAACTGCGGTAAAACGACAGTATTGGAGGCCGTTAATTTGCTGGCGTCAACCGGTGACGTTAGCGCGATCAGCGAGCTTTGCGCTCGACGGGGCGAACGATTGATTGACACTGATAAAGAAAGGAGGGAGTACGAGTTTGGGGTTAATCACCTTTTCTTCGGACATTCGGTAGGTATCGCTAGCACATTCCGATTTGAAGCTGAGACAGATCAAAGACGCGAAACTTTTCGTGCATCAATACATGAGAATTTAGAACAAAGATTTCTCTTCGACGACAAAGGAGAGGGCGGCGCAGGAAGTGAGAATAGAAATTTTTTCGAAGAACCCGCACTACTTCTTGATCTTGATTGGTCATTAGATGACGGCAAGCCGATCCGAATTCCGCTAAGCGTACGAGGGGGGTTTACTCATAGCAGCATGCGCCGTGTATCACGAATCAGGACAGAAGGAGAGCGCTCAGTACAATTCATTTCCACCGGAGGTCTGCTGATTGATTCGGTAATCGACCTCTTCGAGAACATCGTACTTTCGAGTGAAGAGGAGTTGGTAATCGATGCATTGCGATCAATCGATCCGCAGATTCAGCGTATCGCGACAATAACCAACCACCGACGGTATTCAAGTACTGTGTATCGAGGAGGTTTCGTCGTAAAGCTGGATGGATTAGAGCAACGCGTTCCCATTGGCAGTATGGGTGACGGCATCTGGCGAATGCTGGGTTTGGCACTTGCGATCGCCTCCGCCAAAGGCGGAATCGTGCTTATTGACGAGATCGACACCGGCCTGCACTTTACGGTTCTGGAGAAAATGTGGCGACTGGTGTACGAAGCTGCGAAGCGGCTCGATGTACAGGTGTTCGCAACCACGCACAGCCGCGATGCCTACGAAAGCTTGGCCGCGATCGCTCGGCCAGGCGTTTCGGACGAAAGTGACGTCACAATTCAGCGAATCGATTCAAGCGGCAGTACCGCCGTGACTTTCACCGAGCAGGAAATCATTGCCTCGGCTGAACATGACACCGAGGTGCGCTAGGCATGCATAAGCGGGTCCACCAGCGCGTGCTTTTAGTCGAGGGCGAAGACGATAAGCGCGTGATCCCGGAAATCGTCGAGGCGAACGGCCTTACCTGGGGCGAAACAGCCGCAGAGGCAATCGTGTTCATCAAACCGATCGGTGGGATCGACAAATTAACTGAGCCGGGCACTATCTCAGCAGAAGCAAAAGCCAGCGGCCTCCAAACGCTTGGCGTAGTGATTGACGCGAACGACAGCGCTGAACAACGTTTTCAATCACTTCGTAGCGCATGTCTGGAGAGCTTTCCCAACCTCCCCGATTCCCTTCCTATCGACGGATTGATTCACGACACCAACGGATTGCGATTGGGCATCTGGCTTATGCCCGACAACCAGTCGCGCGGCATGCTTGAGACCTTTTTAGCGTATTTGGCCGGTGGTGATGAAAGCGATCCGCTGTTCGAGCATGCCAAACGTGCTTGCGACCAAGCCAAACAGATCGGAGCGCCGTTTAGCGATGCACACGCGGGCAAGTCCCATATTCACTGTTGGCTCGCTTGGCAAAAAGAACCGGGGCGGCAGCTTCACGACGCGGTCAAATTTTCCTACCTCGACGCAACTTCTAGACGAGCGCAACCGTTCATTCAGTGGTTTCGCAAGCTCTACGAGCTATAGGACTGCGGCGGGACGCCGCAGCCACCTCTACCCGTCTCCACTGGACGCCGGCGGTTCGAACTCGAAGTCCTTCCACTTCATCGGGCGGCGGAATGGCTCGATGCGGAGCATCACTTCGCCATTTTGGAACAGGCGGACCGTGCCGCTCGATTCGCTGACGGTGACCGCCAACGCGTTGGTGGCGCGGCTGATCGCCGCCGCCGCCCAGTGCCTTGCGCCTAGCCCCTTGCTCATGGTCAGACCTTGAGCCGAGGCGTCGATGTAGCGGCATGCGCCCTCCACCGTGCCGTCGTGATGGATGACGAACGCTCCGTCCATCTGAGCGATTTCCTTGACCGACTCCCGCACCCGCGCGTCACTGAGACTACGCTCTTTTCGCTTGTACCCCCGGACGGGATCGAATACCAGTGGATGGCTCGCTTCGAGAACGCGGCGCGTGTCTCCGACAACAAACAACGTGCCGACCGGCTTCCCCTCGCGTCCCTCACGGCCGATCTCCAGGGCCAAATCGACCACCAACTTGAGTGTGTCGAGCGGCACCCTCGTTTCCAACTGGCGCAGGTCGCGAACGGTCAACCGTCCCAGGTGGTCACCTAAATGGATGTTGCTGATCGAATCGATGGTGCCCGCCTCGAATCCGCTGTAGAGCGCGACCACACTGGCCCCGCTGGAGAGCAGGTCGTCGGCCACGGCCTCGAGGACGGCTTGGGTGAGACGTTCATAGACCGGCGCCTCGGGCATATTGAGGACGACCTTGGCCAAAGGATGCGGTTTGCCGTCGCCCGCGGCGTTGTCGTCGAGGCCAACGAGGTGCTCGGCGGCGTCGGCGGCGACCAGTAGTTTGCAAGGTGCGGTCGCCTCGAGCAATCCGCTCCAGTCCCATGGAGCGTCGATCAACAGCAGAATCGCATCCGCTTCGGTTTGTTCGGCCAAATGAACGGCCGCCGCCAGCATGGTACGAGCTTCCTGGTTGATCTTCTGTATCTTCATTGGCGAGTTCTTTGGGGGCGCGTTCGGTCACGCCGAAGTCGTGCATCGTATCCGTCGAACGCCCGCGTGCCTGCCGACGCCCCGCAGATAAAGAGTCTGCGAGGGCATCGTAAATCGTTTGCCAAGCGGCGGCAAGGTGGGGGCCGCGAATGTCGCCGATTTAGCCCGAATATTGCCGGGCAGAATCAAACCAGAGCGGATCAGCGCGGTGCAATCAGTTGCGGTCCGTCCAACTGTGCCTGCTCCGCCACGCGTGCATCGCCGGACCGCCGGGGACCGGCTGGCGGGCGTGCCTCGTTCGCTGGTTTGATGATCGTCGACCCCTCCTGCTTCTGCCGGGCCGATTCGCGACCGGCCGCGATGGCCGAGGCATAGGGATTTTGTCGAGGTCGAGCGGATCGCGACTGGCTGCCGATGTTCGTACCCGCGGCGGTCTCCCCCTTTTCGGCGTCAGCGGTCGGCCCCGGAGTCTCGTTTCTTTCGTGCGGCTTAAACACGCGGTCGTCGTAGATCCGCAACGCGTTCAGTGCATGCCCCAGCGGCCCGATCCGCCAGTCTCGCGACTGCTGGCTGCCCAGCGAGTCGGCGACAAATGAGATGGCTCGCTGCATCCGTTGCGATTCCAGTTCTTCCGTCGGCAACGAGAAGGCGAGCCACTCGGAGATATGTCCGCTGGTTTGCAACTTGCGGTCGATGTCGCGATTGTCTCCCCGGCCGGCGAACCAGTTGGAGCTGAAGCTGCCGTCGCTGTTTTGCAGCCGCCAGGCGTACTTCTGGTAGTCGTTGATAAATATCTTCGCCCGTTGGAAGTGCCCAGTGACCGGCAGCCCCAGTGCCTCGCGGCGCTGGTAGGCGTAGGTCAAGCCGAACAGCCGATGCGTTCCTCCGCAGGCGGCGCCGACGATCGGCTGTTTCAGTTCCTCTTCGACCAGTCTCTCAAGCGACCAATCGCGTCCGCGGCGGTCGGTCCAGGATGCGTCGGGATCGAGGTAGCGATTCAAGCCGATCAACTTGAAGGTCAGTTCGGTGTTTGGCTCGCAGGTGGCTTGCTCGTAGCGAACCAGGTCCGCAATCGTGAAGTCGTGACCGCCGATCCGCATGGGGTAACTGTCCTTAACTCGGGCTTGAGCCAGAATCGCCAAGAGCTGCCCATCATGTCCTTGCAAGCCGGGACCATTGCGGGGCTGAAAACCTTCGCCCCGTGGAAGGAACATCCGCTCGCGAGCAGACTGCCCGTTCCAGCAAATCCAACCGATCGCATTGGCCTTGCGGCCGTAAGGACTGCCGACTCGAATCTCCGCATCGACCCCGTAAGCCACAATCGCATGCATTGTCTCCCAGTGGCCATGATCGCGGGTATTCAACAGCTTTTGCCGATAAATCGCCCGAACGTGGCGAATCTTATTGCGCAAAGTGATCTGCTCAGGCGTCAGTGGCTTAAGTTCGCGAAGAGGCTTTGCCGCGGCGTTCTCGTCAAGTTCGTCCTCGTGCGTCTCGGCCTGCTCTGCTTCGGGCTGAATCGCTTGCTCGGCCTCCTCGGAGGAATCCGTTTCGGCGTTGTCGTTGCTGGGCGGATCCTCCGGTGCTACTTCTTCCGCCCCTGCCGCCTCGTGCGGAGTTGCACCGGAGAGCGTGCGACCGATCGGGTCGGCGCGTCCCTCAGAGTCGTCGAGGAATGGCTGCTCAGCAAGGTTGCCCCCGGCGATGATCTCGCGAGGATGCAGCAAGCGAGGATGCTCCTGCCGGGCGATCGGATTCGCCGGCTGCATCGGCGCAGAAGGCTGCACCCGAACTGGCGGCGCAATCGGCTCGGCGCCTGCCAGTCGAGATTCGACCGGCCACCATGATTGCGGCAGAAAGTCTCGCGCGGCCTGCCGACCGGGAATCTGCTGCTTGTCGGCTTGAGGATTCGCTGTGCGCTGCAACTGAACACGACTCGATTTTGCGGGCTGCTTGACCGGCCCGACGGCCTTGCGATTGACAGCGCCCGAGCGGCTCGACTGGGGCGTCTGGGTGGCGATCATCGACGCAGTCGGTGTAAGAGCCGGGCGCCTTGGCGTGTCGTGCGTGGCTGTCGATCCGATAGGCCAGGCGGCAGCGACTACGCCGACCAACGGAAGTGCAAGCGACAAAACGCTGAAACGGAGCAACATAAAATGCGAATCCCAGATAGCATGGCCGCGGTGACTATCGCCACGGCAGGAATCGATCAGTCAAAGAACCCTCGGCGACCTTATTCTCGCGCCCTCGCAGAGCGGGAGTCTCGCCCTTCACGTATTGCTGCCAGGCAACCACGTCGTTGCCCAACTCCTGGCCGGTGACGTCCTTCAACCCTTCCACGGCCCGCCGCTGTAACGCGGGATCGGGGTCGTCCAAGGCGATCGCCAGCCCCGGCACGGCCTGTGGATTGTTCATCTTGCCCAACGAACGGGTGGCGGCCAAGCGAACGTCGATATCGCTCTCGCTGCCGACCACTTCGGTCAACACCCGCAACGACTCCGGTCCTGGGCGGTCGCCCAAGGCTCGACAGGCTTCGATCTTGACATCGCGATCCTGATCACCGGTCGCCACGGCCAGCGCGGCGTCGGCCGCGGGCGCCCGCAAACGGCGCAACGCACGGACCATGTATAGCCGCAGAATGGGGGATTCCTCTTGGCCCAGTTCGCGATAGAGCTGTTCCGAAACACGCTGCTGTTCGGCCTCGGCGAGGGAGTCGGCCTCCTCGGCAAGCACCTTGAGCCGGTCGGCCTGCTGTTGCGAGGTCATCCCGTATTGACTTTCGTCGTACGGGTCGGCGTCACGACGAAACATCTCCGGCACTTGACAGCCGGCTGGCAATGCCAAGCCCAGCAGGATTGGCAACAGGTATTTCGGAACCACGGTTTTTCTCATGGATGGCGTCGTCCGGTTCGTTAGGCGTTTCGTACTCGGGGGTCCGGTTGCCGGGCGAGACTATAGCAAACAATGGGCCGCCATTCCAAGACGATTCAGGCCAAGAAACCGCGAATTGCAAGCGGAATTTAGGCAAGATCGCCGACCGCAACACGAATGAACGATGCAACCAACCGGCCCGCGGGCATTTTTGCAACTGTGGGCGGCGTGCTAGCGGGGCCAGTTTTTGGTACCATTTTTATCAGATAGTATTTCGGAACAAGACTCGATCCGATATTTCCAACAACGATGTCGCCCTATCGCGACAAGCCCCGGCTTGTCTAACATGCCCATTCAGCAAACGCGGAGCTTACACCATGGCTGATCCACGCGAACACACCAAGGACCGCAATGTATTCGAGTCGATCTTGCGAAAGATTCCCGGCTTCAAGGGTTATCTTGAGAAAGAGTATCGTCGCGACAGTGATGCGCTGCAGCGAGAATGGATCACGGATCGACTTCAACAAGCCAAACGGGCGATCGACGCCAAGTCGCGCGAGTTGGCCGATGCGGCCGAAATCGACGCCTTACCGATGTTCGACCGGCTGCGGGGCAAGGTCGACAAGCTGATCGGCCGTGTGCAGAGCGCTTCACGGGGTTACAGCGGCATATTCGACCTGGTCCGCATCGACGAGGCAGTGCTCGACCGCGTATACGAGTTCGACGCCAATCTACTGGAGACCTGCGATGCATTCGCGGCCGAGTTGGAAAAAATTGGCGACTCCGATTGGCCGCCAGCCGAAGCGGCTCGGGACTTGATCGGTAAAACGGACAAGATCGAACAACTCCTGGACGACCGAGAAAAAATACTGAAGGGTTTGGACTAGGCAATCGTAGGATGGCCCCCTGGGCCGTCCGTGCATTGCCATTGCCATTAACGGACGGCCCAGGGGGCCATCCTACGACTCGAAACCGCCAAATAGGGATTAACACGATGGGGCTACGTTTGGAAGTCATCGACTATTTTGATCAAGGCAACCGCTCGCTGGTGCATCGCATCCCGCAGGAAGGCTCCGCGGACATCAAGCTCGGCGCGCAGTTGATCGTGCAGGAGAACCAGGAAGCCGTCTTCTTTCGCGATGGAAAAGCGCTCGACAGCTTCGGCGCCGGCCGGTACACGTTGACCACGGCCAACTTGCCGCTGGTCAGTCGACTGCTGACGATTCCGTTCGAGAAATCGCCGTTTCAGGCGCAGGTCTACTTTTTTGGCAAGCAAGTCTTCCTCGATCAAAAGTGGGGTACTCGCCAGCCGATCACCTTCCGCGACACCGACTTTGGCATCGTGCGATTGCGCAGCTTTGGCAAGTTCTCGTTTCGATGCGTCGACGCCCGACTGATGCTCGGCACGATTGTCGGTACGCAGGGCAAGTACACCACCGACGACGTCCAATCGTTCCTGAAGGACTTGATCGTCGCCCGCATGACCGATTTGCTCGGCACGCTGGGAACGAGCATTCTCGATCTGCCGGCCAAGTACGATGAAATTGCAGCCGGCACCCGGGCCAAGGTGGCCGATGACTTCGCCAAGTACGGACTGGAGCTGGTCGACTTCTTCATCAACGCCATCACACCGCCCGAAGAGGTGCAGAAGGCGATTGACGCCCGCAGCGCGATGGGAGCGGTCGGTGATCTGAACGCCTTCCTCAAGTTCCAGACCGCTCAGAGCATGGCCAAGATGGCCGAGCGGGGGGGCGATTCCTCAGGCGCGATGGGCATGGGCATGGGGGCCGGTTTCGGCATGATGATGCCCGG
>JBBDLY010000348.1:4808-12675 GCA_040878585.1 Pirellulales bacterium | reverse complement strand
CCTCAGGCGCGATGGGCATGGGCATGGGGGCCGGTTTCGGCATGATGATGCCCGGCATGATCAATCAGGCGATGTACGGCCAGCCGCACGGCCAACCGCCGCAAAGTCCGCAGCCGGGTTTTTCGCAGCCGCAGCCCACGCAGCAACCGGCAGCACAGCAACCAGCATCGCAACAAACCGGTCCCGCAGTAGCCGGATTGGCCGCCGGAATGGCCTCGACTGGCGGAGGCGCCGGATTCGACGACCTGGCGCCGATCGTGACCGACCCCAAGCAACTCGTCCGCGCGGTGGTGCAAGACGCCGGCTACGAACTGGAGGAAGGTGAAAATTCCTGGCGCGTGGTCGTGCCAGTCGGCTCCCTCCGCAAGCAAACGGTCACAGTCACCTTCAACGAGAAGGACGACGAAGACCACCAAGTGATTACGTTCAACTCGATCTGCGGCCCAGCCTCGGCCAATAACGCTTTGGTGCTATTGCGGTATAATACGAAGATGGTTCACGGCGCATTCGCGGTCGTCAAGATGGACGACGGCGAGAAGGTGGTGATCCGCGCCAACCAGATCGCCCAGACCGCCGACCCGCTGGAAATCACCCGCGTACTGCACTCGGTGGCTTGGCAGGCGGACAAGGTCGAAGAAAAGCTGATCGGGGGGGATGAGAATTAGATGGACAGCGTCTACCTCGAAACTGCCGTGATCGGGCAGATGGCCGAGAAACCGGCATTGAGCCTGGTGTCATTTTTAACACATCAAGTCTGGTCGTATGATCCGGGAGAACATCTACGATGCTGATGAATTTGCCTGATGACCTTGTACCACTGGTTCGACAAAAGGCCGAAAACGCGGGCTTCGGTGGTCAAGTGGAAGCCTACGTGATTCACTTGATTTCTAGCGACGAAGTAGAAGATTATGGCGCGCCGGCCGAATGTTCGATTGATGGAAAGAGCAAAGAAGAAATCGACGCCATGATCACGGCTGGTATCGAAAGTGGACCAGCGGTGCCGATGACAGACGAGGACTGGCAACGTCTCTATGATCGAATCGACATGCGAGCAGGAAGAAAGCCCTCATGACGAGGCAAGGAACAGCTTCGCTCTCGCCGGCGGCTGCCTACGACCTCGATTCGATAGCGTCTGATATACAAGCATCGAACGAAGATGCTGCTCGCCGTTTCTTAAAGGCCGCGCGCCACGCATTCGATCTACTGGCGAAGTTTCCTTACTTGGGCGAGAATTACTCGCACTCACTCTACCCAGACCTTCGGATCTGGTCCCTCGGCGGACGATTCAAGAGATATGCCGTTTTCTATCGTCCCATCTCTTCCGGCATTGAGGTCGTGCGCGTTCTCCACACCTCTCGTGACTTTCGCTCCGCTCTGCATGAAGGCCGGTAGGTCAGATCGAGTCACTTCCGGCGATATTGGACGATGACGACTTCTCCCTCATAGCAAATGGTCTCAAGTTCGTCTTGAATGAGTTGAAGCACTTGTTCCACTTTACCTCCCCCAGACCCCGCACCGATTAGCGGCAAGCCGACCGAACGGTAGCCCTTCGCCTTTACAATCTTCATCGCGTTCTGTACCGAATCACGTATGGAACGTTCCGAGGAACGCCACAACATGTTGATTCCCGCGACGTGAATGATCGACTTGTACGGCAGCCTGCCCGCCCCAGTTTCGACTGCCTGTCCGAGAGGGATCGGACCGAATTTGCCAACCTCGCGAAAGGGTCCGATTCCTGCTCGCTTTTTGATCGCCCCAGAGACACCCTGAGGCAAAAGCAGCCACCAGGGTATGAAGTTGCGGTTCCAAGCGTTGACGATTACTTCTACGTCCTGGTCGAGCAGATCACCTTCGACAACCCGGACATTCATCAAGTCACCTAGGCGCGCCGCAGACGTTCTTCTACCTGCCGGATGGCGTCGTTGGTGCGCGCCGCGTTGCCCGAGAGGTCGATTTGCTCATTGTCCGACCGCCAACGCTCCACCCGCTTCTCCGCCGAGATCACCGTGGCGTGGCTCTTGCGGTTGAAGTGCTCGCAGATTTCCGACAGTGCGCTGCGGGTGTACTTCCGCGCCAGCCACATCGCCAGCATCCGCGGTTGACTGTGCTTTTTGCTCCGCTTGTCACTCTTCAGCGCGTCGCCGGTCAGGCCGAACACGTCGCATACCGCTTGCTCGATATCGGCCAATTGAATCGCCTTGGGAGCGCTCGGCGCCAAGTCGGCGAGCATCTCCTGGGCAAAGGCCAGATCGACCTCGCGGCCCCAAGCGGTGCTGGTCGCCCGCAAGCGGTGGATCGCGCCGAGCAGTTCGCGGGCGTGCCGTGTGAATCGTTCTGCAATGAACCGCTGCACCTCGTCGCTCAACTGCCAATCGAGCCGATCGAGCATCGATCGCAGGATGCCTTCACGCGTCGGCTGATCGGGGGCTTCCAACTTGCAGACCATGCCGCCCGCGAGCCTTGCGACGAACTCGCCGCCAAGCTGCGGCAGTTCCGCCGGCGGACGATCGCAACTGAGCACCACTTGCTTGCCTGCCCGAGCGAGCGTGTCGACCGTGTGTAGTAGCTCGCCAAGCGTGCTCGACTTGCCGGCGAGAAACTGAATGTCATCAACCATCAACACGTCGACGCCGCGGACCTTGCGGCGGAAGTTGGGCATGCCGCTGCCGTGCAGGGCCTCCAGAAAGCTGCTGGTAAATTGCTCAGCCGACATGTAAACCGCCAACCGTCCCTGCCGAACGCATTCGGTGAGAACTCCCTCCAACAAATGCGTCTTGCCGGTGCCGGTCGGACCATGCAGCACCAGGGGCGATAGTTGCCCAGGCTGCTCGGTCACCATCCGCGTCGTCGCCAAAGCCAGCCGATTGCCGGGGCCTTCGACGAATCGATCGAGATTGGCATAGCGTCTTCGCGTCGTGGAAGGCTTGCTCACTAGCCGTTGCGCCGGCGGGCTGGCAGACGTTTTCTGTGGAGCGTCGGGGCGCCGCGGCAAATTAACGGTCATCGGCGTCGGCTGGTTGAGAATAGGCGGTGCGCCGCCGGCGGTTGCCAGAGGCGATTGCAGCGAGCCATTGTGATCGCTGGGAGCGGTCGCCGTCAACAATTCGTCAATTTGAAAACTCACGCCGGTCGGTTTACCGAGCAAGGCTGTACAACAACTTTCGACGTCCCTGCGAAAGTTGTTGCGCAGCCAGTCTTGAAAGAAGCGGTTCGGCACCCAGACGCAAAGACTCGGTGCGGCGCCGTCCAACTCGCTGAAAGCGAATCGGGCGTTGGCGCCGAACCAAAGTTCGTATCGTTGCTGCCCAACCTTATCGACCAATGCTGCTTGCAAGGCCGATACGATTTCCTTATCGTCCGTGGTCACTTCCTGAACCACCCCTCCCCCAGCGCGCACCGATCCCCGTTCCTCGCCGTTGCCTTCGCAAACGACTAGTCAACTCCCGCCAGGGAGCGCAACTATTTTAAGGACACGCACGATAGTGAAAAGAAAGAACGACACCCAGGCATCACGCGCAAATTGCCCTGCCTTGGGCGAAGTCTCGCTGCTTCCTTTTCGGAGTGCGTGAAGGATCGTGCCGTCTGGCTCGATTGAATTCCGAACACGTGAGAAGCCGATTTTACGACAGCTAGCGTTGCTGTCAAATGGTCGCGGCAACAATCGTCCCACGACATTCAGCGACGGCGGCTAAAGACCTCGATTTTGCCGAGATTTGCCGACTCGCGGCCGTCGCGGCGGAGCAAAAAAAATTTAGCCGTCCCCGGCAACAGCGCGTGGAAAAACTGTTCGGTTGCTCCACCCACATCACTGCGAAAATTCTTCTGCTCCCAAATTCACCTGGCGGACACCTTGCAAATCGTGGTTTCGTAATCGCTTACGGCCAGAGGGACGGCGTCGGCGGCGACTCTGCAAAATCGGATTGCGACGCAGCGAGCATCACCCCGGCGCTGTGAAAGTCCGCAGAAACACCTGCCGGCGATCCCATTCGACAAATCCCGCCCGCTCATAGACGCCGCGCGCCGGCGCGTTGCGGCTGTCGACGGCCAGAACCATTTGATTGCGACGCGCTCCATAAGCCAATCGAGTGGCAAAGCAGACCGCCTCGAAGCCCAGCCCCTGCCCACGGGCTTCCGGCACCATGCCTAAATAAACCAACTCCCATTGGTCCTGGTCCGGATGATCGGCCAACAGCAAGCAGCCGACGTCTCGATCCTCCTGGCGCAGTATCATCCACCGACTTGGATGGAACACACCCGTATTACGGTACCCTACCAGCACATCTTCAATCCCGCGGAGGCCGTCCAGCTCCGGACAATCGAGACTATGCTGATACGTCCGTTCCAGCACACCACAAAATCGCGCATGATTGCGGTCGGAGTAGACCTCGTACTCCATTTGTCGGCGATGCTCGGCAAACGGCTTAGGACGCAACAAGCATACCAGGTACTCTAAGTCGGTCAGATGCCGATAGCCGGCCGCGGATAGCGTCCCAGCCGCTTGATCGTCACGGGCAGAAAGCAAGGCTTGCGCCATCGTTACACCCTGTTGGGCGAAATAATCGTTTGCTCGAGTAATCAGTTCCACGGTTGCGGTTTCTGGGTAAGCGGGCGACAAGTGCGGACGCCACAATACCCCGGTACGTCCGGGTTGAACTTGTGCCCAACAAGCCGCCAGCGGCTGTTCGTTCCGGGTGGCTAAAAAAAGACCCGCAAACGGATTGGTGAGCGAAGCCACCGACGCGGCCAATGCATTCGCTTGTCTGGCCCGGTCAGCGGCCGGCAGATCCCCCAGCAGCAACTGCAACGCCTCCGCCCGCCGATGCGGGGGACAGGGGCCGACCAGGATCGAGTCATCGTTGCGCATGCCGCGAGAATACCTCAACTCAGGCACCCATGTCAGTCCCGTTGCTCTCGCGGCAAACGGCTCAATCTGATACGAATAAGTTGCAAACCGCCCCCGCCACCCCCGGATGGTGCCACCATGCGATTCTCATTCGCCGCGACCATTGCAACGATCGCGTTCATCGCCTCGCCGGCGTTGGCCGCCGAGCCGTTTTTGGGCTTGTTTCTCGATCCAAACCTTCCGCCCGGTCGCGGACAGCCGGTTGCCGAGATCACCCCGGGCGGGCCGGCCGAAGCGGCCGGTATTCGACAAGACGATCGTTTGTTGTCCGTCGACGGCTTTCCAATCCAACGCGCCACCGACGTGGGCCGCGCGCTGCAAGGAACTCATCCCGGCGAACGCATTCGCGTGGAAGTCGAGCGGCGCGGGCGACTATTGCGGTTCGAAGTGCGACTGGGCGACCGCCAGGCGGAGACAGAGCCGAACCGCTTTCAGGCGCAAAACGAGCCTGCGGAACCGCCGCCGGCAAACAAATATGTCGGCGTCGTCGTGATTTTGCCCACCGAACGCGATCTGGAGCAACTCAAGGCGCCGGCGCGGTTCACCCGCGGCGCACTCGTGCTGGAAGTGCTCGGCGGCAGCCCCGCCGCCGAAGCGGGCCTGCGGCGGACCGACATGATCGTCGGCTTCGACAGTCAAGCAGTCGACAGCCCGGCGGAACTGTTGCGGCGCAGTACACAGGCGGGCGCAGGCAGCGAGGTCAAACTGGAGTACGTCCGTGGGGAGGCCGTCCGGGAAGCGAAGTTGCGACTGGCCGATCCCGTTCGCTTCGTCGAACAGCCGGTCGAGGAGGCGGCGGATTGGTCCATCGAACAGCGGCTCGAGACGATCGAGCGCCAGTTGCAGCGGATGGACGCGCGGATGACACGGCTGGAGATCGCCGTTGAACACCTCCAAGAGAACCAACGCGCCCGGCCGTTGCCACCGCCGCGCGACGGGCGTTAGTGCGAAATCGCTCTAGTACAGCGGGCGGCTCAAAAAGGACGTCTCGTCTTTTCGCAGCGAGAGGGAGACGTGAAACCGGCGGTGCGGATCATCCGCGCGCACGACCGCTGCCGGGCGAACGTGCAAATAGCTAAGCACGTCGCCGCTCCACCGATCGCGATACGCGAACAGCCCCGCATCCTTGTCGGTCTCGCGATGGAGTTTGAACCGCGAAGTGACCAATTGCACGACTCGCGTGGCGTCGCCTGTCGAGCCTTCGAACGTGATCCGTCGCACACGCTGGTTCTTATCGAAGTAGTAGGTCAGGGAACCCGCCAGGTCGTCCTCCCGTACACCGGTCACCAATGGAACGCGGTAACCTTGCATGTCGAGATCAGCGAGCCTGGTCGAGACGTGCGGCCAGCGGGTAATCAGCCAGTCCATGCCGACGTCAAAGCGAAACACCTCGGCCATGTCGACCGCCGGCGGCCCCTCAACCGCCAGGTCCATCGGTCCCAGCGGGCCTTGGGTGGAGATGCCCGGAGGCGGCTGATAGATCGACTGGTATCCATCCAGCCCAGGCGGCAGCATCTGTTGGTTGGCCGCCGCCTCACCGCCCCGCCACGAATTAAAGACTTCGGAGATGGAGCCGGATTTACTCGTCAGGTAAGGCACGCCTACCGCCGCGCCCAATGTACCAATCAGAAAAAGATGCCGGCCAAGTCGAAACATATCCACCCCATTCGCGAACAATCGCCCTTGGTTCTTTTGATCGTCGCAAACTTTGCTGAACTTGCTCATCAACGAAGGCGTCCCGATTGTTTACGTGAAGGCGCTAACTGTTATTTCATGTACAATCCAACCTCGTTGTCGAAGCTGCCAGCTTCGGTAACGTTGTCGAAGCTGCCAGCTTCGGCGGCGCTGGCGAGCTTTAGCGACGCCAGATCAACCACTACACCCGCCCAAATTTTACCGATTTGCCGGCATGGCCGCCTCTCCGCAAGACATTCGTTGGCTTACCGGACCTTCCGCGGAAGAGCCGCTTCGCATTGCCATGGCAATCGGCGACTCGCTTGCCGCCAGCCGGCAGTTGCGTCGTCATCTGTCCGCCGATCAGACGCGGCTGGTCGTCGAACAAGCGGACTTGCGGCGGAGAGCAAAAGCCAAGTTCTCACGGGCGGCCGAGATGTTCTTCACGCGGGTCGGCTTGGAACAGGCGACCGACGAAACAATCGCCGCCTATAAGGCCGGCCGCTTCGCCAGGCGCGGCCGTGTGGCGGATCTGTGCTGCGGAATCGGCGGCGATTTGATCGCCTTGGCGAGCCGCGCCGAGACTACCGGCTACGACCTGGATGAATCGTTGCTGCGGTTCGCCAGTGAGAATGCCTTAGCTTATAACACAAAAGCGGAATTGCGATGCGAGGATGTCACATCGCTCGATCTCAGCCCTTTCGATGCCTGGCATATCGATCCCGATCGACGGGCCGCGGGCCGGCGCAGCGTGCAACTGGAGCATCATCAGCCCGACTTGCTCGCCCTGGAGTCGATGTTGCGGACCAATCCCAACGCGGCGGTCAAGCTCTCCCCGGCCACGGCGCCGCCGCCCGAATGGTCGCGGCGGTTCGAGTTGGAGTGGATCAGCCACGCTCGCGAGTGCAAACAATTGGTCGCCTGGCACGGCCAACTGACGGAATGCGTGGGCGCCCGTCGAGCGACGGCATTAGATTCTCATGGCGAACCGAGCACTTTTTTGGCCCAACCGGCGAACCCACCGGCGGCGGCCAATTCAATCGGCTCGCATTTATACGAGCCAGACTCGGCGGTGATCGCCGCCAACTTGACCGGCGCTCTTGCGCAACTGCACGAACTACGACCACTTGCTCCCGGTGCCGTCTATTTAACTTCCGACCAACGCGTCATGGATCGCTTGCTGTCGGCGTTCGAGGTACTCGCCGTCGAGTCCTGGTCGGAAAAGAAGATCGGGAGTTTGCTCGCCAAGTTCGATATCGGCGCGCTCGAAGTCAAGAAGCGAGGGGTTCC
>JBBDLY010000348.1:0-4708 GCA_040878585.1 Pirellulales bacterium | reverse complement strand
GTTTGCTCGCCAAGTTCGATATCGGCGCGCTCGAAGTCAAGAAGCGAGGGGTTCCAGTCGACCCGCTCCGCATTGCCCGTCGATTCACTGGCAATGGAAGCGAGGCGGGCGTGCTGTTCGTAACGCGTATTGGCAAGCAAACAGTGGGCATCGTTGCTCGTCGAGTGTGATTCGCAAATGGCGTTATGGATGCCATCCGAAGGGGACAAGGCTGCCGCTGCCACCGGCGACTCTCACACCGGCGCATCTCGGTGCATCGTGTTCTTGCGGTCTGTCTGCTATCATGAACAGCCAACTTGGAACCTCACCAAAGGTTGCCGGAAATCGAGTTCGCGAGGAAAGGAATCATCTCAGGTGGCGAAGCAACAACCAACGCCGGGCGTCGAGGCCCCGTTGCCGAGTTTCGAAGGTTGCTTGGAACAACTGGCCGAAATTGTCGAGTCCCTTGAATCTGGGGATCTCGGTCTGAATGACGCACTGGGCCAATACGAGCAGGGGATCCAACTCCTCAAGCAATGCCATCTGCAGTTGGAGAAGGCCGAGCGGCGGATCGAGCTGTTGAGTGGCTTTGACGCGGAGGGGAACCCGGTGACCGAGGCAATCGAAGACGAATCCTCGCTCCAACGGAGCGAACGCCAGGCGCCTAAGTCCCGTCGCCCCCAGGCTCAAAAGGCCCCCAACCGGAAGTCAGGCCAGTCGGCCGACGTGGACGACGGGGACTCGCTGTTTTAGAATAACCTGTTGGGGCGCTTCGATTTGGCGACGCCCCCTTCAGGATCGCGAAGTCCTGAATGACCGCTTCGCGCCACGTGCATCCATCCGTGAATCAATCCATGCCGGTGACTTCCTCTACGCTTGCCGACCAGTTGCGTCAGCTTCGCCAGCAGATCGATTTGGCGTTGGATCGCTATTCGGTGATTGAAGAGGGCTGCCCCGACGATCTCGGCGAGGCGATCCGCTACAGCCTGCTTGCTCCGGGCAAGCGGCTGCGGCCGATTCTGGTGTTGCTTGCGGCCGAGGCCTGCGGTTGTCCTAGCGAGAGGGCGTTACCGGCGGCCTGCGCCATTGAAATGGTGCATTGTTACTCACTGATTCACGATGACCTGCCGGCGATGGACGACGACGACCTCCGTCGCGGTCGCCCCAGTTGTCATCGACAATTCAACGAAGCGATTGCGATCCTGGCCGGCGACGCCCTGCTGACGCGCGCGTTTGAGCTACTTTCGACCGAGATACACCCCCCACAACTGGCGGCGAGATGCTGTGCGGAATTGGCCAAGGCGGCCGGGGCGCGGCAATTGATTGGGGGGCAAGCGGATGATTTACGCGGCGTGGAGGGGAAACAGCATATCGACCGGCTCAAGGCAATCCATCAGCGGAAGACGGGAGCGATGTTCCTGGCTTCCCTCCGTATGGGTGGAATGATTGCCGAAGCAAGTACGAATCAACTCGTTTCGCTGGTAGAATATGGTGCCAAGCTGGGGCTGGCGTTTCAGGTGGTCGATGATCTACTGGACGTCGGCGGAGACGAGGCGCGGCTGGGCAAGCGGGTTGGCAAGGACGCCGGACGGGGCAAAATGACCTTTCCCGGGTTGCTGGGCGTGGACGCAAGTCGCGATTTAGTTAAGAGGTTGGTCGACGATGCCTGCCATGCAATCGCCCCGCTGGCCCCTCGGCAAACTACACTGGAAGCATTGGCGCGGTACGTTGCGGAAAGGGATCGATAATGGATGAGCTGCTCTCGAAAATTGATTCGCCAAAACATTTGGCGAACTTCACGGTAGCCCAACTCGAGCAGCTTGCCGACGAGATGCGGGAGGTTCTGTGCAATCTGCTGAGCCATCGCACCGCGCACTTCGCCTCGAATCTCGGCGTGGTCGAATTGTGCCTCGCACTGCATACGACCTTCGACTTCAGCCGGGACCGACTGATCTGGGACACCGGCCACCAGATTTATCCGCATAAGCTAATCACCGGCCGTTACTCCGAATTCAGCACGATTCGGACCAAGGGCGGCCTGATGGGATATCCCAATCCCAATGAGAGTGAATACGACCTGTTCATGACCGGCCACGCCGGGGCCAGCGTCAGCACGACGCTGGGGCTGCTTAGCGGAGACGCCTTGATGCGCCCGCAAGAGGGTCGCCACGCAGTGGCGGTGATTGGCGACGGGGCTTTTCCCTCCGGCATCGTCTACGAAGCGCTCAACAATGCCGGCGGCATGAAGTCCAAGTTGTTGGTCGTGCTCAACGACAACAAGATGTCAATCTGTCCTCGCGTGGGAGGATTGGCGCAGTATCTCGATCGCCTACGAACCAATCCGCTTTACAGCGGCGTCAAGCGCGACGTTGTGAAAATGCTCGATCGTGTTCCCCTGCTGGGCGATTCCATGGAGCGGGTGCTGAGCCAACTCAAGGAAGGGGTTAAGGCGGGGCTGCATGGCGGCATGCTGTTCGAGGAGCTTGGCTTCCGCTATCTGGGACCGATTGACGGCCACAACATCGGCCAGTTGCGCAAGTATCTGGAAATGGTCAAGGATCTTGACGATCCGGTGCTGTTGCACGTGGTCACCGAGAAGGGACACGGGTTCCGACCCGCAGCGGAAGATCCCGTACTTTTCCATACGCCGGCGCCCTTCAAACGCGACGAGAATGAAGGCGTGATCTCTCTCAAAGGCTCTTCCAGCAAGGCCTATACGCATATTGCCAGCGCCGCGATTCACGACGCGATGCGGGACGATCCGCGGGTGACGGTCATGACGGCCGCCATGTGCCAAGGCAACAAGCTGGAAAAGGTTCGGGAGACGTATCCCGACCGCTTTTTCGATACTGGCATTTGCGAGAGCCACGCCGTGGCGTTCGCCGCCGGCCAGGCCAAGGCGGGGCTGCGGCCGATTGTCGATATCTATAGCACGTTCCTGCAACGTTCGTACGACCAGATATTCCAGGAAGTCGCCCTGCAAAATCTGCCGGTCGTGTTCATGCTCGATCGAGCCGGACTGGCCGGACCGGACGGGCCGACCCATCACGGTGTGTTCGATTTGGGCTATATGCGGGTATTTCCCAACCTGGTCGTCGCGGCGCCGGGCGATGAATTCGATCTGGCGGCAATGGTTCCCTTCGCCCTCGAGCAAAACGTTCCCGTCTCGATTCGCTATCCCAAGGATAAGTCGCGGCGCGTTCAAGGCGATCGGGCGCCGCTGGCACTGGGCAAGGCGGAGGTGCTGCAAACCGGCGGCGACGGCGTGATTATTGTACTCGGCGCACTGCTGCCCGACTGCTTGGCGGCCGCCAAGCGGCTCGCGGAGCAAGGACTCGACGTCGGCGTCGTCAACGCCCGATTTATCAAACCACTCGACGCAGAGACAATCGTCGCGGCGATTCGGGGCGCATCGTTCGTCGTGACCGTGGAGGAGGGCGCCTTGATGGGGGGATTCGGTAGTGCCGTGCTGGAAGCCGCCAACGATGCCGGCGTTTCGACGGCCCACGTCAAGCGGCTCGGCATCCCAGACCATTTTGTTGAGCATGGCGAACGGAGCGAGTTGCTGGCCGATTTGGCCTTGGACGCAGCCGGGATCGAACGAACCTGCAAAGAGTTAGCCCAACAAGTGGGAATTTCCGCTACGCATCAACGAGCCAGCTAAGTGCAACAGAAGAATAACCTTTCGATTGAGCACACTGCCGGCTGCCTGCGCGGCTAGCCTGGGCGGGATTTGCTAAGATACGAAGTTCCCTTTACCTGCCACCTCAAATGTGCGGCGCCATGTCGGCCGACTTGACCACCGATCGCCGATTGAAGACCATGCTGGTCGCCCACGGCCAGCGCGAACCGTTTCGTTCAGCGATCGAAAGGTTGCGGTCGAAGATCGAGCAGCATTTGGAAGTTGTGCTGTGCGAGTTTGACGCTTCCTGCGATCTTTCCGAAATCGATTCCGACATTGTGCTGGTCGTCGGTGGCGACGGCTCGATCCTTCGCACCGCCCGCCAACTCGGATACAAGCAACGGCCGCTACTGGGCGTGAATCTGGGTAAGCTTGGGTTTCTGGCGGACGTCACCGAGGAACGCTTTCTGGAAGTGCTGCCGCTGCTGGGGCGGGGGCAGTTCGGCGTGATCGACCATTTGATGTTCGAATGCCGGCTGATGCGCGAAGGAAAGTTGGTCGAAACGGTACTCGGGCTAAACGAGGTGGCGGTGCTGTCGGGCGAGCCGTTCCACATGCTGCACATCGAACTTCGCGTTGACGGGCACGAGGCGACTACCTATAGTTGCGACGGCCTGATCGTCAGCACGCCGGTTGGATCAACCGCTCACAATTTGTCGGCGGGAGGCCCGATCCTGCGGAAGGAATTGGACGCCTTCGTGATCTCGCCGATCAGCGCCCACACGTTGACGGTACGGCCGGTGGTCGATGCGGCGGATCGAGAATACGAACTTTCGGTCGATCAGCCCAACGAAGGCACTGCGGTCGTGGTCGACGGCCAGGTGCTGTCGCGTTTGCGACACGGCGACGTGGTGCGAGTCACTCGGGCGCAGCCAAGATTCCGCATGATCGAAGTCCCCGGACACAATTATTACCATACGCTCCGCGACAAACTCGGCTGGGGCGGCCGTCTTCGCGGCCCTTACGGCGGGTAGGGACACCGCCCCACCCGGGCAAAAACCGACACCGACTCGAAAGGAATCGAGCATGTTTCGCTGCATCATCACC
>JBBDLY010000347.1:0-3233 GCA_040878585.1 Pirellulales bacterium | reverse complement strand
AAGGACTCCCCCCAATGAAACCTCTCAACATCGGACTCGTCGGCTACGGCTTCATGGGCCGGACCCATTCCAACGGCTACAAGCGTGTCAACGACTTTTTTCCCGAGCTGGAACATCGCCCCGTGCTGAAGGCCGTTTGCGGTCGCAGTGACGACAAGGTCAAGGCGTTTGCCGAGCAGTGGCAATACGAAAGCACCGAAACCGACTGGCAGGCGCTGGTCGAGCGGGACGATATCGACGCCATCGACATCTGCACGCCCAACAACACCCACGCCGAAATCGCCATCGCCGCCGCCAAGGCGGGCAAGGCGATCCTCTGCGAGAAGCCGCTGTCGATGAACGCCGCCCAAGGCGAGGAGATGGTCAAGGCGGTCGAAGAAGCCGGCGTACTCAACACCGTCTGGTACAACTACCGCCGGCTGCCGGCCGTGACGCTGGCCAAGCAGATTGTCGACAGCGGCAAGCTGGGTCGCATCTTTCATTACCGGGCGAACTTCCTGCAGGACTGGACCATCAACGCCGACCTGCCGCAAGGAGGCGCCGCGCTGTGGCGGCTCGATGCGGCCGCCGCCGGCAGCGGCGTGACCGGTGACCTGCTGGCCCACTGCATCGACACGGCGATCTGGCTCAACGGCAAGGTCACCGACGTCTCGGCCATGACCGAGACCTTTGTCAAGGAACGGATGCACAACCTGACCGGAAAGGTCGAGAAGGTCTCGATCGACGACGCTTGTGCGTTCCTGTGCCACTTCGAGAACGGCTCGCTGGGACTGTTCGAGTCGACCCGTTACGCCCGCGGGCACAAGGCGCTCTACACCTTCGAGATCAACGGCGAACATGCCTCGATTCGCTGGGACTTGCACGACCTGAATCGCTTGGAATACTTCGACCACAGCGACGATTCCCAGGTTCGCGGTTGGCGGAGCGTGCATATCAGCGACGGCGACATGCCGTACATGGATCACTGGTGGGTGCCGGGCCTCTGCATCGGCTACGAGCACAGCTTTGTGCATCAAGTGGCCGATTTCCTGGCCGGCTACGCCAAGGGCGAGCCAGTCGAGCCGACCTTCCGCAGCGCGCTGGAAACGCAAAAGGTCTGCGACGCCGTGCTGAAAAGTGCCGCCGAGCGGTCGTGGGAAAAAGTGTAAGTAGGAGGGGACGTTGGAATGACGAATGTCGAAGCACGAATGACGAAGGAATGACGAATGACGAATAATGGCAATCCGTTCAGACGTATGACGGGATACGAATGACGAAGTTCCTCATTCGACATTCTGGTTTCTTTCGTCATTCGGATTTCGACATTCGTCATTCCGAATGGGCTTCCGGAACAAAACCGCTCTAAATGTCGATTCCCGGATACCTCGATTTCGCGCACCCAGTCCTATCCTACGTATGAACTACTTCGCCCACGCCTGTGACTTTCTCGACGATCCCTACTTCGTGGCCGGGGTTTCGATTCCCGACTGGATGAACGTGGTGGATCGGCGGCATAAGGTGCGCGGCAAGCATGCGAAGCCGTGGGTGGTTGCAAATGCGGAATGCGGAATGCGGAGTGCGGAAGACTCACAATCTGAAATCCGAAAACAGCAATCCGCAATCACGCGCATCGCCGCCGGCGTCGTGCAGCATCACCACGACGACGCATGGTTCCACGAGACGCGGGCGTTCGCCGAGATGTCGATGCAATTTGCGGCGGCCATTCGTGAGTGCCTGCCTGAAGGCGATAGCTGGCGGACGGGCTTTTTGGGGCATATTCTGGTCGAGCTGTTGCTGGATGCGGAATTGATCGCTCGTGATCCGGCCCGGCTGGACGCCTATTACGCAAGCCTCGATCGAGTCGACCCGGCGGTGGTGGCCGACGCCGTGCAGCGGATCAGCGGCCGCGCCGCCCCGCAGTTGGCGGAGTTGATTCCCAAGTTTATCGAGGCCAAGTTCTTGTGCGACTACGCCGACGATGAGAAACTATTGAAGCGGCTCAATCAGGTTATGACGCGGGTAAAGCTGGCGACCTTGCCGCCGGAGTTTTCGCACGTGCTGCCGACCGCCCGACGCGAAGTCAGCCGACGGTGGAGAGAGTTACTGGCGCCGCGCCGCCGTAGCGGAACTCGCGAAGAGTTCCATTACGGAAAAGTGTAGCGGAACTCGCCTAGAGTTCCGCCGCGGAGGAGTTCGCCCTGAAGCCTCGGAATTCTGGTGAATTCCGCTACGTTATCTGGCCACAGACATCTACCCGACCCCGCCTGAGCCTGCCGGCTACGGGTTAAACGAAGAAACGCGACCACACCTTTTGGAGACTAATCATGAAATACGGAATGAACCTGCTGCTATGGACCGGCGAAGTGAGTGAGGAGCATTACCCAGTGCTGGAGATGCTCAAGGAGGCCGGCTTCGACGGCGTGGAGCTGCCGATGTTCGGGGCCGACGATGCCAAGTATGCGAAGCTTGGCAAGAAGCTGGACGAGCTGGGACTCGCCCGCACGGCGGTCACCATCCGTACCGAAGAAAACAACCCGATCAGTCCCGATCCCGCGATCCGCAAGGCGGGCGTCGACGCCACCAAGGCCACGCTCGACAGCGCCGCGGCGGCCGGGTGCGAGGCGCTGGTCGGCCCGTACCACTCGGCCATTGCGGCCTTCAGCGGCGCCGGCCCCAGCGAAGATGAATGGAAGTGGGGCGTCGAGAGTATGCGCGAAGTGGCCGAGCACGCCGGCAGCGTCGGCGTGATGCTGGGCGTCGAGGCGCTCAACCGCTTCGAAACGTACCTGCTCAACGCCCACGCCGACAGCGCCCGCTTCGTCCGCGAAGTGGATCATCCCCACTGCCGCATGATGTACGACACGTTCCACGCCAACATCGAGGAAAAGTCGATCAACGCCGCGCTGAAAAGCTGCCAGGACGTGCTGACCCACGTTCACATCTCGGAGAACGATCGCAGCACGCCAGGCGCCGGACAGGTTCGCTGGGACGAAACCTGGGACTCGCTCAAGGAAATCAATTACGATGGCTGGCTAGTGATCGAAGCCTTCGGGCAGGCGCTGCCAGAGATCGCCGCGGCCACCAAAATCTGGCGGCGGATGTTCCAAACCGAGGAACAACTGGCCCGCGACGGCCTGGCGTTCATGAAACAGGAAGTCGCGAAGCGGTGGGGTTGAGGCGGGAGGCTTGAGGCTTGAGGCTTGAGGTTTGAGGTTTGAGGTTTGAGGTTTGAGGTTTGAGGTTTGAGGTTTGAG